>NZ_JBMSEF010000011.1:0-193531 GCF_049446235.1 Enterovirga sp. CN4-39
GGGCCCGACGCGAGGCCGCGCGCGCGGCGGCGTCTGCCCGGCGCGCGGCCGCGCGCGAGGCTCGCTTGGCTCGCCGGCGGGTGCGCGGCCCCTACCTGGAGGCCTACAACCCGAATTACCGCTACGACCCGCCCTACGAGGCGAGGCGCTCGCGCCGGGCCTATGGCGAGTGGGTTTATCCGGAGGGGCCGGTCCGGAGCTATTCCTATGTCGAGCGGCGCCGCTACTACTCCGACGGCGCGGGCGGCTATTACGTGCGCCGCGCCCCGAATGGCGGCGGCGCGATCGGCGGGATCATCGGCTGGCTCGGCGGCGACGATTAGCGCCCCTCCGGCTTAGCCCCGGCGGAGAGGGCGCCCGCCCTCGTAGAGGATGACGGGCTTCGGGCCGGCGAAGCTGATCCCGAGATCGAATGTCGCCGCGCCGCTGGCGCGCCGGCCCGAGCCAGGGTTCGCCACCCGGTAATCGATGATCGACCGCACCGCGCAGCGGCGCGTATCGCCGTTGCAGATCACGTTCATCGATCCCGGCCTGTGCCGGTAGGAGCGGACCGGCCAGCGCCGTACGGCGCGCCGCTTCTCGGCCGCGAGACCGCGCCAATCCATGCTGCGGCCGTAGAAGGTGACGCGCGGCCCATACACATAGGGCACCCCGTCGATCGAGAGCTCGTCGCTGGACGACCAGACCGCCAGATAGCGATCCGCGATCACGGCCGAGCGCTGCTCCATCTCGGCGAGGCTCTGCGCCGCGGCCGGTGCGGCAAAGACCAGGGAGATCGCCGCAGCGGCGAGGCTGCGGAGGGCGGGAGACGGCATCGGCGGGCTCGGGATTGAGATTGGGATCGGATCCGGGATCAATGCCCGCGGGCGCGATTGGTGCCCCGAGGAGGCTCAGCCCGCGCCGAGGCTGCCGAGCCGCCTGAAAGAGGTGATCGGCCCGAAGGTCTTCTCGCGGATCCGGAGCTCGGCTTCCGCGAGCGGCTCCATGGCGACCGCCATGTGGTGTCCGTTGGCGTGCAGGAGCCATTTGTGGTCGAGCATGATGCCGACATGGCCACGCCAGAACACGAGGTCGCCCCGGATCAGGCCGGCAAGGTCGTGGCCGAGTTCGACCGGCTTTCCGAGAGCCTCCTCCTGCATGTCCGTGTCACGCGGCGCCGCGATGCCGGCCACCGCCAGCGACAGCTGCACGAGGCCGGAGCAATCCAGCCCGAGGCTCGTCTTGCCGCCCCACAGGTAGGGCGTGCCGATGAGCCGTTCCGCCACGAGCACGAAATCGTCCGCGAACGCATCGGCCTGGCCGAGATGCCCGGCGAAGACCCAGCCGCCCGTCGAGAGGCGCACATACTCGTTCCGCGCCTCGACGGGCGTCACGCCCGCCCCGAGGGACAGGAAGGCGGCATGCGGCAGCTTCAGGTTCGGGCCCGGATAGACGAAGGTCCGGACCGCCGTGACGCGATGAGTAGGAGCCGTAGCCGCGGGACTGAGCGCCTCGGTCGGGACATAGCCGACATAGCCGTCCGTCCCCAGCTGGGCCCAGGCATAGCCTTCGTTCTCGTCATAGACCGTGACGCTCTCGCCCATCAGCGCCTCGGTATCGAGCGGCGCATCCGGATAGGGCTCGCGGCGCAGCGGCGCGGACGGCGCGACCACCATCCTGGTCTCGCCCGCAACGTAGCGGGCCGCCTCGACGCGGCCGCGGAGCCTTTCGTCGGCAAGGTCCGGGCGTGCCGGCGTGAGGCGTCGGTCGAGGCTCGTCATCAATGCTCCAGCATGCAGGCCCGAGGTTAACGCCGGCCGTCACTCCGCCGGGTACCGCTCCTTGAGGAGCGCGTAGACCAGCCGCGCGGCCTGCACATCGCCGCCTTCCGGACGGCCCGGCTTGGCCGCAGGGTTCCATCCATAGATGTCGAAATGAAGGGATGCCTTCGCGTTCGTGACGAAGCGGGCGAGAAACAGGGCGGCCGTGATCGAGCCCGCAAAACCGCCGCTCGACACATTGTTCGTGTCGGCGATCTTGGAGGCGAGCATCTTGCCGTAGGGCACCCAGAGCGGCAGGCGCCACACGGGGTCCCGCACCTCGCGTGCATGACGGGCGACGGCATCCGCGAGGGCGTCGTCCTTCGTGTAGAAGGGCGGCAGTTCGGGGCCTAGCGCAACCCGGGCCGCGCCCGTCAGGGTCGCGAAATCCACCACGAGCTCCGGCGCGTCCTCGTCCGCGAGCGCCAGCGCATCCGCCAGGATCAGCCGGCCCTCCGCATCCGTGTTGCCGATCTCGACCGTCAGCCCCTTCCGGCTCCGCAGCACGTCGCCCGGCCGGAAGGAGGAGCCGGAGATCGCGTTCTCGACGGCCGGGATCAGCAGCCGCAGACGCAGCTTCAGGCGGGCGCCCATGATCATGTCGGCGAGCGCGAGCGCCGCGGCGGCGCCGCCCATGTCCTTCTTCATCAGCAGCATCGCGGAGGACGGCTTGATGTCGAGCCCGCCGGTGTCGAACGCGACGCCCTTGCCGACGAGCGCGACCAGCGGCGCACCCTCCTCGCCCCAGGTGAGGTCGATCAGGCGCGGCGCCCGGTCCGCGGCGCGGCCGACCGCGTGGATCATGGGCAGGTTCGCATCCAGCAGGTCGTCGCCGACCGTGACCCGGATCTCCGCCCCGTGCCGCTCCGCGACGCGGCGTGCCGCCTCCTCGATCCCGTCCGGCCCGAGGTCGTTGGCGGGCGTGTTGACGAGGTCGCGCCCCATGGCCACCGCCGCCGCGATCCGGCTCAGCTCCTCGCCGTCCACGCCCTCCGGCAGGACGAGGCGGACCTCCTTCGCGGGCGTCTCGCGGTAGCGCTCGAACCGGTAGGTCCCGAGCGCGAAGCCGAGGCAGGCGAGGGCGGGATCGCGGGGCGGCTCGGCGAAGCCGTACACGCCGTCCGGCAGGGAGGTCGCAAGCTTGGCCACTTCGAACGGATCGGCCTCCTCGCCCGGCTCCACGCCGAAGAGGACGCCCGCGAGCTCGCCTTCCGGACCGGGCAGGAGCGCGAGGCTTCCCGGCTTTCCGTCGAACCCCGTCGCTTCGGCGTAGCGGCGTGCGCCCGGCGGGAGCTCTGCCGCGACCGCGTCCCAGCCCTCCTTCGTGACCAGGCGGATCGGGATCGAGGCGTCCGCAGAGGACACGAAGGCAGGATGCAGCATGGCAGGTTTAACGCCGCGTTAGGGTTAACGATCTACGCCGAACGGAGGATTTCGCCGGGGTACCTTTCATGCCCGTCACCCCTCTGCAACCACTTCTCTCCGGCGCGCTTCGGACCGGCGCGGTCGCCGTCGTCGCGCTGTCGCTGGGCGGCTGCCTCGCCCGGGGGACGCCCGAGACGACCGGCTCGCTCCAGCGAACGGATGCGCCGGTCTCCGAAGCCAGCCTACGGCAATCCTCCGAAGCTTTGGGGCAGAAATTCGAGGCCAATCCCGCCGATGCCGATACGGCCATCGCCTATGCGGGAACGCTGCGGCGGCTCGGGCAGCACGCGCAGGCGGTGGCGGTGCTGCAGCAGGCCACGATCCGCAATCCACGCGCCCTCCCGGTCCTCGCCGCCTATGGCAAGGCGCTCGCCGAAGCGGGCCGCTTCCGGGAGGCCCAGGAGGTCCTCGCCAAGGCCCACCTGCCCGAGCGCCCCGATTGGCGCATCCTCTCCGTCCAGGGCACGGTCGCCGACCAGCTCGGCGACTTCCAGGGCGCGCAGCGCTATTACGAGGCGGCCCTCCGCATCGTCCCCGGCGAGCCCACGGTCCTGTCGAACCAGGGGCTGTCCTATGCGCTGGCCAAGCGCCTGCCGGAGGGCGAGGTCATCATGCGCCAGGCCGCCCTGCACCAGCGCGCCGACGGCCGCGTCCGGCAGAACCTCGCGCTCGTGCTCGGCCTGCAGGGCAAGTTCGCCGAGGCGGAGAGCGTCCTGAAGCAGGACATGCAGCCGCAGGAGGCGGCCCAGACCCTCGCCTCCATCAAGCGCATGATGGCGCAGCCGAACAGCTGGAAGGCGCTGCGGCAGCAGGCGGACGCGAAGCCGGCCGACGCCCGGAAGGCCGGCCAGAACGGCTGAAGCCCCGAGCCGCCGCCGGCTTGGACGCCGGCCCTCCGGATATCGACGCCGCTGATCGAGGACACGGCATGGGCTCCGGCGCGGTCACGAGGAGCGATGAGGGCGCACCCTTCGGCCGGGCGGGCCAAGCCCGTCTGCCCTGGCTCCTCGTCGGGGGAGCGAGCGCGCTCTCGTTGTTTCTCCTTGCCCACCCCTATTCGGGCATCATCCACGACGCCGAGCTCTATGTCGGTCGCGCCATGGCGGATGCCGACCCGAACGGCCTCGGGCGGGACATCTTCTTCGCCCACGAGGGGCAATCCGCGTTCAGCATCTACCCCCGCCTGAGCGGGGCCTTCCTGCGCGCCGTGGGGGCGGAACCGGGCGCCCTGATCCTGACCCTTGCCGGCCTCTGCGCCTGGTTCGCCGCGCTCGCCGTCTTCGCCGGCCAGTTGGCCAAGGGACGCCTGCTCTGGGCCTGCCTCGTCACGGCGGCGGTCGTGCCGAGCTATTACGGCCAGCTTTTCCGCTACGCCGAGCCATTCGCTACGCCGCGCCTTCCGGCCGAGGCACTCGTCCTGGCGGCACTCGCGGCCCTCTGCGCCGGCCGGAAATGGCTGGCGCTTTCCGTCCTTCTCCTTGCCGCGCTGGTTCACCCCATCATGGCCGTTCCCGGCCTGGCCGTCTGGGTGCTCGTGCAGGCGTATCGGGACCGGCGCTGGCTGCTGCTCGCCGGGGGCGGCGGCGCCGTCCTGGTGATGCTCGCGGGAGCGGCGGGGCTCCCGGTCGCCGAACGTCTCTTCCAGCTGATGGACCGGGACTGGGCGGATGCGCTCTCCGTCAACGCTTACCTCTTCCCGAGCCAGTGGCCCGACACCGCCTGGGCGGACATCGTCGTGCGCAGCGCGACGATCCTCGTCGCACTCCGCTTCGTGCGGCTGCCGATGGCGCGGGCGGTTCTCGGCGCGATCGTGATCGTTGGCGTTCTCGGCGTCGCGCTCACCCTGCTGGCGGCCGATCTCTGGATCGTGGTCCTGATCGTGCAGGCCCAGCCGTGGCGTGCGCTCTGGCTCGTCTGCCTTGCCGGCGCACTCACCTTTCCGATCGCCGCGCTCGGGCTGTGGCGACGGGGCAATGCGGGACAGGTTGCGCTTGCCTGCCTCGTCCTCGGCTGGCTCGCCTCGCCGCTCTCGTCGATCGGCGCCCTCGGTGCCGCGGCCGCTCTCCTCACCCTCGCGGCGGATCGGAAAAGGCCGGGCCTCTTCACCGAACGGGCACGGTGGATCGGCTTGGTCGCGGTCACGATCCTGGGAGCGCTCGTCCTCCTGCAGCGGCTTCTCGTCGTGCTTCCGGTCTGGTCGGCCAAGCCCCCCGGCGCCTCCATCCTCACCCATGTCTGGCTGTTCTGGATCTGGACGATCCCGGTCGTCCTGGCCGCGATCCTCCTGGCGGCACGGCGGAGTGCCGTCCCCCGAGCGGCCGCGGCCAGGGGAGCCCTCGTTCTCGCCGTCCTGGCGGCGATGATCTGGGACGACCGGCCCTCGTTCGCCCGCGTGGCCACCCGCTACCAGCCGGATTCGGAGCTGGTGCGGTTGCTGCCGCCCGGGCAGGGCGAGATCCTGTGGCTCAGGGGCGGAGCGACCTACGCCTGGAAGCTTGTCGGCCGCCCCAACTGGGCGAGCTACGCGCAGGGCGGCTCCATCGTGTTCTCGCGCGACCTCGGGATGATCTGGCGCGACCGCATGGACCGGCTCGTCGCATCGGGCCTCGCCAGCGAGGCGGACCGGTTTCCATGGGCCGGCAAGCCCGACGCCATCCTCGAGCCGACGCGGGCGGACATCGCGGGCTTCTGCCGCGCCCCCGACGCCCCGGTCGCCATCGTCGTTCCGGATGACGGCACCGTGCGCCTGCCGGAGGGGCTGAAGATGCGGACATACCGGCTTCCGGCGCCGAGCCAGGAGTTGCGGATGCGGCCGGAGGGCCTCGGATGGCAGAGCCTCGGGCAGGCCTTCGTCGTGCCCTGCTCGGCAGAGCGGCAGGGCGGCGCGCTTCGAGGCAGCGGCGCCGGCTGATTGCGGTCGAGGCCGCGGGGCGCGCGTGCTAGCAATCGCGGCCCGTTCCGACCGGAGAAGCCGAGTGACCGACTACGCGGACCTGCCTGCAACCGAACTGCTCCAGGCCTACGGGGCGGGCACGCTCTCGCCCGTGGATGTGGTGGAGGCCGTCATCCATCGCATCGAGCGATGCGAGCCGAAGCTCGCGGCCCTCTACGATTACCGCCCGGACGCCGCGGTCGCGGCCGCGCGCGAATCCGAGGCGCGCTGGCGCCGGGGCGAGGCGCGCGCGCTCGACGGGGTGCCGGTCACGATTAAGGAGAACATCGCCACGAAGGGCACGCCGATCCCGCTCGGCACGGCGGCGCGCGAGCTCGCGGCGGCTCCCGTCGACGCCCCGCCTTCCGCCAGGCTGCGCGAAGCGGGCGCAGTCCTCGTCGCCAAGACCACCATGCCCGATTACGGCATGCTCTCCTCCGGCACATCGAGCTTCCATCCGCTCACGCGCAACCCCTGGGACACGACGAAGAATCCCGGCGGCTCGTCCGCGGGCGCCGGCGCGGCCGCGGCCGCCGGCTACGGCCCGCTTCATGTCGGCACCGATATTGGCGGCTCCATCCGCCTCCCGGCCGGCTGGTGCGGCGTGTTCGGCCTGAAGCCGAGCTTCGGCCGGGTCCCGGTCGACCCGCCCTATTGGGGGCGGGTCGCCGGCCCGATGACCCGCAATGTCGCCGACGCGGCCCTGATGATGCGCGAGCTCTCCCGGCCGGACCCGCGCGACGGCATGAGCCTGCCGGCGGCCGATCTCGCCTGGGACGATCTCGACCTGAACCTGAAGGGCCTCCGCCTCGGGCTGCAGCTCGAAGCCGGCATCGGCATGAAGGTCGAGCCGGAGGTGCGCAGCGCCGTCGAGGCTGCAGCGCGGCTCTTCGAGGCGGCCGGTGCCACGATCGAGCCCGTCGGCCCGTTCCTGACCCGCGAGATGCTGGACGGGCTCGACATCTTCTGGCGGCAGCGCGCCTGGGCCGATATCGGCCCGCTGACGGAGGCAGAGCGGGCCAGGATCCTGCCTTACATCCTGACCTGGGCGGAGGGCGGACGCGACCTGTCGGGTGCCGATGTCTATCGCGGCATGAGCCAGATGGGTGCCATCCGGGATGCCGCGCTCCGGGCCACGCAGGGCTTCGACTTCGTGCTGTCGCCGGTCGCGCCCTGCCCGTCCTATCCGGCCGAGCTGCCGTCGCCGATCAACGATCCCGCGCGGCCCTTCGAGCATATCTGCTTCACGGTGCCGTATAACTTCTCCGAGCAGCCCGCCGCTTCCGTGAACGCGAGCTTCACGGCCTCCGGCCTGCCGATCGGGCTGCAGATCGCGGGGAGCCGCTTCGACGACCTCGGCGTCCTGCGCATGTCCGCGGCTTTCGAGCGGATGCGCGGGCCGCAGCCGCCCTGGCCCACCTGCTAGGGCCGCCGTCTAGGAAACGCCGTCGTAGAGTTCCGCGATCGGGATGGTGCAGCCGATCGCGGGCAGATCGAGCTCCGTGTCCGGCCCGATATGGTCGAGCCCCGTCCAGCGCCCGTCTTCCCCGCGCGAATAGAGCAGCACGTGCGGCGTATCCGGTTCGGCAATGAGGATGTGCCGCAAGGAGGCGAGCGCCTTGTACTCGTCGAGCTTGACGATCGTGTCGATCCGCTCGGTCGAAGGCGGCAGGACTTCGAGGACGAGAACGGGCTCGCTCGCCACGGCTGCGTTCGGATCGAGCGGTACGCACTGGACCGTGACGTCAGGCCTACGGAGGCTCCTCGCCCGTGTGCGAACCGCGATGTCCGCCGTCATCGGCCAGCAAGGACCGCCCCGCAAGCGGGATGCGAGGGCCACGATCGCATTGGTGACGACGCGATCGTGCCGCTGCGTGGCGCCCGTCATTCCCCGCGGAACGGGCCGGCCGTCGACCAGTTCGTAGAGCTCTCCCTGGCGCGTCTGCCAGTCGAGAAAGACCTCCACGCTCATCCGCGTCGGCGCAGCATCCGCCATTCGTCGCTCCGGCAAGACTTCGGCAAGTCTACCATGGTCGAGGCGCGGACGCTCGGCTGCCCGCACGGGATGCTTCAGGCTTCAAATTGTTGCTTGCGGCCGAGCCGCCGCTGTCCTCTGATGGACCGAGCGGAGGCGACGGGCTCAAGGCCCGGCAAGCTGAGGGGATCTCGGGAATGATTGCGCGCGTGTTGATGCTGTCGCTTGCGGCCGGCCTCGCCGTATCGGCGGCCGCGAAGGCCCAGGACGTGCCGACGATCCGGGTCGGGTTCACGATCCCGGCCGAGGAAGGCAAGTACACGATGATGCGCCGCCCGGCGGAATTCCCGGACCTGGGCAAGAGCTACAAGATCGAGTGGTCGCAGTTCCAGGGCACCTCCGCGATCAGCCAGGCCCTGGCGGCGGGCGCGATCGATTGCGGTACGCAGGGCGTGCTGCCGATCGCTCAGGGGACGGCCGCCGGCACGCTCGCGGTCGACATCGTCGCCCAGCATGTCGGCGAGAAGCCCGGCTCCTTCTCGGTCTACTGGGCCGTGAAGGAGGACAGCCCGATCAAGTCCGTCGCGGACCTCAAGGGCAAGACCGTCGGCATCTCCATCATCAACGGCGGCACGCAGGGGCCGTTCAACCTCATCCTGAAGAAGGCCGGGCTCGATCCGAACAAGGACATCAAGCTCGTCGAGGTGACCTTCCCGCTCGCCGAGGACGCCCTGCGCCAGGGCCGCGTCGATGCCGTGAACATGAACCAGCCCTTCGCGGCCCGGGCCGAGGGCAAGGGCGGCATCCGCAAGCTGTTCTCGCTGTCGGAGGCGCTGCCGAACATCGTCCATATCCTGGAGGCGTGCCGGAAGGACTTCCTGGCCCAGAAGCCGGAACTCGCCCGGATGTACGTGAAGGACCTCACGCTCGGCATGAAGAAGGCGCTCGAGAACCGCGAGCAGACCATGAAGGTCGTGTCCGAGATCATGAAGGTGCCGGTGCCGGTGCTCGACACCTACCTGCTCAAGGACAACGACTTCGCCCGCCGGCCGGACGCCTCGCCCGATTTCCCGGCCATCCAGGCGATGCTCGACACCTACCAGGCCGAGGGGCTGGTCTCGAAGAAGCTCAGCGCGAGCGACTTCAAGAACGACAAGGTCGTCGCGCCGATCCAGTAAGGCCTCCCGCCGGCCGGGAGGGAGCAAGAGCGCCGAGGTCTCCCCCGGCGCTCCGCCTGCTCGGGCCGATCCGGCTGCCGGCTAGGCCTGCTTCTTCGCGCCGCTCTCGCTCCCCTGGCCCGGCGAGGCCGGCCGGCCCGTGGCGCTCGCCTCGCCCTGCTCCTTCGCCCCGCGGGACGCGCCGCCATTCGTACCGGGCCCGCTGACCGCGATCCGCCGCGAGCGGTTCTGCTGGGCCGCCTTGGGCAGGGTCACCGTCAGGACGCCGTTCTCGAACCGCGCCTGGACCTTGCCGGGATCGGTCGGGAACGGAAGCTGCAGCGAGCGCTGGAAGGTGCCGTAGGAGCGCTCCACGAAGTGGAAGTTCTCCTTGTCCTCCTTCCGCTCGAGCTTCTTCTCGCCCCGGATGGTGAGCAGGTCGTCGTTCAGGTCCACCTGGATGTCCTGCTCGCTGACGCCGGGCAGCTCCGCCGTGACCCTGATCTCGTTGTCCGTCTCGCTCACGTTCATCTGCGGAGCGATCACGCTGGACATGCCACCCTGGCCCTGACCCGCAGCCGCCAGGCTGGTTCCGCGCATCACCTCGTCGAACAATCGGTTCACGTCCCGGTGCAAAGCCGAGAATGGGTCGGCTCCGAACAGGCCCCCGGACCGGAAAGGTATCAAGGATGCACGTGCCATATGCGCCTCCATCACGACCGGCATCGCCGGTCTGACTGGAACGCCGCCGCGGGCGATTCTGCTCCCCGGAACCGGCTTGCCGCGGCCGGGAAGAGGAGGGTACCGGCGTCTGGCCGCCGCCGCCTTCAGAGCTCCGACGATCGCTGCGAGAGCTCGGTCCTCAGCTGCCGGGCTGCCTCCGCCAGCGCCGGGTCTCGACGGCGGCGCGGCTGCGGAACCTCGACCCGGATCTCCGCCCCGATCCCGGCCGGCTTGCCGGTCAGGACGATGACGCGGTCGGCGAGATAGACGGCCTCGTCGATGTCGTGCGTCACGAACAGGACAGTGCGGCCCGTTGCGGCCCGAATGCGCAGGAGCTCGTCCTGCAGGAACTCGCGCGTGAAGGAATCGAGCGCCGAAAACGGCTCGTCCATGAGCAGGACGTCCGGCTCCACGGCGAGCGCCCGGGCGAGCGAGACGCGCTGGCGCTGGCCTCCCGAAAGCTGGTGCGGCCACCGGCCCGCGAGTTCGCCGAGCCCCACGAGGTCGAGCATGGCCTGCGCGCGGCGGCGCCGCTCCGCCCGGGAGATGCCGCTCCATTCGAGCCCGAACCCGACATTGGAGAGGACCCGGCGCCAGGGGAGCAGCCGGGAATCCTGGAACACCAGCGCCATCGGCGGGAGCCGCCGCGTCTCGGGCGGGCGCGCCGTCCCGTTCACCCGCACGCTGCCGGCGCTCGGCTTCGCAAGGTCGATGAGGACGCGCAACAGGGTCGACTTGCCGACGCCGGATTCGCCGACGATCGCCACAAACTCGCCGCGGGCGATCGAGAGATCGAGCCCGGAAAGGACCTGCGTGACCCGGCCCTCGCGCTCGTAGGCGAGGCCGAGGCCGCGGATCTCGATGACGGGGGCGGTCTCGGCAGCGCTCATGCCCGCCACCTCAGGAGCCGGTTCTGCGCCGCCACGAAGGCGGTGTCGATCAGCCCGTAGAGGCCCGCCATAGTCAGCATGTAGACGAGCACGATGTCGGTCGCGAGCAGGCTCGAGGCCTGCATCATGCGCTGGCCGACGCCCGGCACGCCGAAGATCTCGGCCGCCACCACGGCCATCCAGGCCTGGCCGAGCGCGGTCCGCAGCCCCACCATGATGCCCGGCGTCGCGGCCGGCAGCATGATCTTCACCAGCCGCGCGAAGGGGGAGCGGAACCCGAAGGCGCGCGCGACCTCGACGAGGTCGCGGTCGACGCCCCGGACCGCGCCCTGGGTGGCGAAGAACACGATCCAGAACACCCCGATCGCGATGATGAAGACCGCTGCCCGCGGCTCCACGCCGAACCAGATGATCGCGAACGGCACCCAGGCGAGGCCCGGGATCGGCCGCACGACACGCACCACCCAGGCGGTCGCGCTCTCGAAGACGTTGGACATCCCGGCGAAGATGCCGAGCAGCACCCCGAGTCCGGCCCCCGCGGCGAGGCCCTGCAGGTAATGCGTGAGGCTGGACGCGATCGCCTGCAGCCAGACGCCCGATGCGATCTCACGCATCAGCGCGGCCGGAACGGCCGAGGGAGGCGGCACGAGGGCCTGGTTGAGCAGGCCGAGCCGGGGCAGCGCCTCCCAGATCCCCAGGAAAGCGAGCAGCCCCGCCGCGGCCAGCGCCGTGCGGGCGAGGCGGTTCATCGATCCGTTGCTTCGACCACGAGATTGGGTCCGGTCCCGGACGGGACCGTAGATCATCGCGTAAACCGCCCTCGCGTTCCCACGCAACCTGACGGTGGTTGCCGAACGGCAACACTCTGGTAACGTGAACAGGTCTAAGATTGACTTGGGCCGGACATTTTCACGCCCGAATCCTTGTAGATTGATGGCCTCGGGTGCGGAGCGTCGCCCCTTCCGGAGACATCGCTGCATGGCGGAACTCGCCATCGATCCGACCGAAATCAGACCAGCAGGCCCCACCCGGGTCGAGCCTGCCAGGAGCCGGCGCCCCTTGCTCATTGCGGGCGGTGCCCTTCTCGGCTTCGCGGTCATCGGTGGAGCCGGCGCCGCCCTCGTTTCCAATCTGAGCATCCCGTCCAGCCTCTCGGGCCTCGCCTTCCTGCCCAAGCCGGACGAGCCGCGGCGGAGCGAGATCCGCATCGGCCGGCTGCCCGACATGCCGGAGATCCGCGACGGCGTGCCGGCGATCGTCGGGACGCAGCCCGTCCGCGTGGTCGAGACCGCGCCGCCGCCTCCTCCCATCGTCGCCCAGCAGGTCCCGACGGGTCCCCGGCCGGTGGCGGCCATGACCATCCCGGCGGCCAGCGTCGCGACGGCTCCGCTCCCGAGCAATTTCACCACGGGGCGGCCGCACTTCGTCGGAACATCGCAGCCGATGGCGTTCTCTCCCGCGGGGCGGATCCAGCCCGTCCCGGTTGCGGCCGAGCCGCCCCCCGCCGAGCCCCAGCCCGCCATGGCGGCTCTGCCTCCCGGGCCGCGGCCCGCGGAGGCCCAGCCTCCGGCGGCGGCCGAGCTCGCCAGGCTCACCCGCGAGCCGCCCAAGCCCGAGCCTGCCTCGACCGCCTCGGTGGCGGAAACGGTCGTTCCGCTTCCGCCTCGGGCACCGGCCCGCATGGCGGCGGCCCGCCCGCCCGAGGCGAGGCCCGTTCAGGAGGCGCGGCCCGAGCGGCCGGCGCCGAGGCCCGCCCAGCTCGCCGCCCGTCCGCCGGCCGCGCAGCCCGTCGCGGCGCCCGCCCCCGAGGGCGCGGTGCAGCCGGTGCCGCCCCCGGACGACCGGATCGAGTTCCTGGGCATGAAGCTGCCCAACGGCCGCGACCTGCAGAATGCCGTCTCCTCGATCGGGGATGCGCTGAGCCTGCCGAAATCCTTCTGACGACGGTTCCGGCGCTGGCCTCGGCCCGGCGCCTGACCTATTCCGGCGATGCGGGCATCCGGCCCGCTCAGCCGAGGAAGACGTGTCTCGCATCCTGACCGGTCGCGTGGTGATCGCGACCCACAATCCCGGCAAGCTGGCCGAAATGACCGAGCTGCTCGAGCCCTTCGGGGTCGAGACGGTCTCGGCCGGCGAACTCGGCCTGCCGGAGCCCGACGAGACCGGGACGATGTTCGCCGAGAACGCCTCCATCAAGGCGCGGGCGGCCGCGCGGGCCTCCGGGCTGCCGGCCTTCTCGGACGATTCCGGTGTCTGCGTCGAGGCGCTGGACGGAGCGCCCGGGCTGTTCTCGGCGCGCTGGGCCGGCCCGGAGAAGGATTTCGCGGCCGCCATGGGCCGCATCGAGGACGAGCTCGCCCGCCGGGGCGCAAGCTCGTCCGCGGCCCGGCGGGCGCATTTCGTGTCGGCGCTCGTCGTGGCCTGGCCGGACGGCCATGAGGAGCTGTTCGAGGGCCGCATCCACGGCGAACTCGTCTGGCCGCCGCGCGGGGGGCGCGGCTTCGGCTACGACCCGATGTTCCTCCCGGAGGGCCACGACCGGACCTTCGGGGAGATGTCCTCGGAGGAGAAGCACGGCATCGACTGGCAGTCCCCCGCCCCGCAGCCGCTCTCCCACCGGGCCCGCGCCTTCCTGGCGCTGTCGCAGGCCTGCCTGCGGCCAGGCGGCTGAAGCCGCTTGTCTTTCGGCCGCAAGCCTCCCATCCTTGCGGCATGACGAAGCCGGTCGCGAACAGGAAGACGCGGAGCAATCCGGCCCCCAAGCCGCGCATGGATGTCGACCTGTCGACGTCCCGCGGCGTCGAGCCGCTCCTCGCGGCTTCGGCCGAGGCCTGGGCGAAGATGGATCACTCGCCGGAGGCCGCCCGCGCCCGCCTCCGCAAGCTCGGCATCCTTACGGCATCGGGCAAGCTCACCAAGCGCTTCGCGACGCCGAAGGGCTGAGTGCACCGCCTAACCTCCCACTTCGTCCTAGGCTATCACGGCTGCGACCACGCTGTAGCCGAGCGCCTCCTCGCAGGTGAGCCGTTTCACCCGAGCGATAAGGAATGGGATTGGCTGGGACCCGGGATCTACTTCTGGGAGGCCAATCCGGAGCGCGGGCTCGATTGGGCGACCGAACTCGAGGCCGCCTCGAAGATCGAGACCCCAGCGGTAGTCGGAGCGGTCATCGACCTCGGTCTATGCCTCGATATGACGACCCAAGGCGCTATCCAGCTGGTCCTTGACGCCTATCACAAGCTTACCGCCGACCTCGCCGTCGCAGGCGTCCCGCTTCCCACGAACGGTAAGACCCTGCTGGCGCGACGGCTCGACTGCGCGGTGATCCGCCGGGTTCACGCGATCCTCGAGTTGCAGAGCGTTAAGCTCGACAGCGTTCGCGGCGTGTTCACGGAAGGCGCTCCGGTCTATCCGGGCGCCGGGTTCGACGCCAAGACGCACATCCAGCTCTGCGTCTGCGACCCAGCCTGCATCAAGGGCGTGTTCCGGGTGAATCCGTCACGCCTGTGAAGCCCCCTCCCGCAGCAGGGCGTCGAGATCGAGCCGGCGCGTGAACATGGCGAGACGCCCGTCCGCCTCGACGGGCCACATCTCGCGCGGGCGATCCCAGTAGAGCTCGACCCCGTTCTGGTCCGGATCGCGCAGGTACAGCGCCTCGCTGACCCCGTGGTCGGAGGCGCCGTCCAGCGGAATGCCGGCCGCCGCGACGCGGCGCAGGGCATCGGCGAGCGCCGCCCGGGTCGGGTAGAGGATGGCGGTGTGGAAGAGGCCCGTCGTGCCGGGAGGCGGCGGCGAGCCGCCGAGGCTCTCCCAGGTGTTCAGCCCGATGTGATGGTGGTAGCCGCCGGCCGAGATGAAGGCCGCCTGCGCGCCGTAGCGCTGGATCAGCGCGAAACCCAGCACGCCGCAATAGAAGCCGAGCGCGCGGTCGAGATCGGCCACCTTCAGGTGCACATGGCCGATCCGCACGCCGGGATCGATCGGAGGGCTCGGCGATAGGATCGGGTTGAGGGGCTCGGTCATGCGCCTTCTCCGCGGCTGGTCGTGCCGTGGAGGTGACGCCCGGGCGCGCTCCAGGCAAGCCGCATGCGCGCAAGCGCCCGCTTGCGGGCGAGCGCAGGCTCCCCGGCCTACTCCGTGCTGGAGCCGCGCAGGTAGGTCGGGTGCTTCTGCAGCCCGAACAGGGCCGTCACGAACGCGATGGCGCACATCACGGTCACGTACCAGTAGAACCAGGTCTCGTGGCCGGCATCCTTGAACGTCAGGGCCACCGCCTCGGCCGAGCCGCCGAAGATCGCGTTGGCCAGCGCATAGGAGAGGCCGACCCCGAGCGCCCGGACCTCCGCCGGGAACATCTCGGCTTTCACCACGCCGCTGATGGAGGTGTAGAAGGACACGATCGCGAGCGCGGCCACGATCAGGAAATAGGCCGCGACCGGGCTCTGGACGCTGCCGATCGCGTACATCAGCGGCACCGTGCACAAGGTCGCGAGCCCGCCGAACAGCAGCATCGAGGTCTTGCGGCCGATCCGATCCGAGAGCGCCCCGAATGGCGGCTGCAGGCACATATAGGTGAACAGGACGGCCGTCATGACGACGTTGGCCGTCTCCTTCGGCATCTGCGCCGTGTTCACCAGATACTTCTGCATGTAGGTCGTGAACGTGTAGAAGATCAGCGATCCGCCGGCCGTGTAGCCGAGCACCGTCATGAAGGCGCGCGGATGCTGGCGGAAGATCGCTCTCAACGAGCCGGCCTCCTTGCGGGCGCGGGTCGCTTCCGACGACGTCTCGGTCAGCGACCGGCGCAGGTAGAAGGCGATCACGGCCGCGCCGGCGCCGATGAAGAACGGCACCCGCCAGCCCCATGCCCGCATCTCGGCGTCGCTCAGGACGAGTTCGAGCAGGACGATCACCAGCGAGGCGAGGAGCTGCCCGCCGATCAGCGTCACGTACTGGAAGGACCCGAAGAAGCCCCGCCGCCCGGCGAGCGCCACCTCGCTCATATAGGTCGCGGCCGTCCCGTACTCGCCGCCGACCGACAGCCCCTGCACCATGCGGAAGACGAGCAGCAGGATCGGCGCCGCGATCCCGATCGTCGCATAGGTCGGCAGGCACCCGATCGCGAGCGATCCGGCGCACATCATCAGCACCGAGATCATCATGGAGGTCTTGCGGCCGTAGCGGTCCGCGATCCAGCCGAAGAGCCAGCCGCCGACCGGCCGCATGAGGAAGCCGATCGCGAAGACGGCCGCCGAATAGAGAAGCTGGGTGGTCTGGTCGCTCTGGGCGATGAAGCCGAAGAAGGCGGAGGAGAAATAGAGCGCCGTGAACGCGTAGGCGTAGAAGTCGAACCATTCGACGAGGTTGCCGGACGAGCTGCCGATGATGGCCCGGATACGATTGCGGGTATCGTGCTCGTCGACCGCCGGTTGTGCGGCTCCGGCGATGCCGGCCTGCGCCACGCTGCTCATGAGGCTCTCCGAACACGGTGCTGACCCTGTCCGGGAGCAGCTGAACTCAACGCGTTCGGGTTGTTATGAGTGCCACCGGCGTGGAGAAACCCAGTAGCGAGGTCGGCCACCTGCGCGTCCAGCGCATGGCTCGACCAGAATGCCCCTACTCCCCGCCGTCAAACGCAGGGCTGGCGAGGCTTTCGGAACAGGCTCAATCGTCCCGATGCACGCGCTCGTTGCGCTCGTGGCGTTCCTGGGCCTCGATCGACAGGGTCGCTATCGGCCTCGCTTCGAGGCGGCGCAGCGAGATCGGCTCGCCGGTCTCCTCGCAATAGCCGTAGGTCCCCTCCTCGATCCGCGAGATCGCGGCGTCGATCTTGGCGATCAGCTTGCGCTGTCGATCCCGGGCCCGCAGCTCGATCGCTCTGTCCGTTTCCGACGAAGCGCGATCCGCGAGATCGGGATGGTTCGGGTTTTCGCTCTGCAGGGCGACCAATGTCTCCTGTGATTCGCGAAGGATATCCAGCTTCCACTGGGAGAGCTTGCGGCGGAAATACTCGCGCTGCCGCTCGTTCATGAAGGGTTCCGTGTCTTCGGGACGGTACCCCTGGAGCTCAGTCGACTTCACCATCAGCCCCTCTGACCTTGAAGCCGCTTCGTTGCGGTTTGTTCGGGGGCCTATATTCCAAACACGAAACGCCGACAACGGGTGTTGGCTTGTCCGATCGCCCGGCGAAAAGGCAGAGCGGGGCCAAGTTTTCGGCAACCGCGCAAATCCGTCACAACGGATGCGAGAAGGCGCCCCGCCATCGGGGTCATGCCGAATGGACGAGCTCTCCCATCACGTAGGTAGCCCGCACGGCGCGATCATCCCCCATCGTGGTCAGGAGAAAGAGCTCCTCCTCGATCGTCCTGACCCGTTCCAGCCGGCGCGCCGTCGCGGGCGTCGCACCAGCATCGAGGACGACCGCGTCGCATTCGTGCCCCGGCGCGAAGGAGCCGACCAGGCGGTCGAGCCCGAGCGCGACCGCATTGCCCAGGGTCATGGCGTGGAAGGCCGAATCGGGCGTGAGCGTCTGGCCCTGGAGGTGCAGCACCTTGTAGGCCTCGCCCATCGTGGCCAGCATCGAATAGCTAGTGCCGCCCCCGATATCGGTCGCGACCGCGACCCTCACGGGGTGCCGGGGATCCCGCATCCGGCCCCAGTCGAAGAGCCCGCTGCCCAGGAAGGTGTTCGAGGTCGGGCAGAAGACCGCCACGGCATCACGCGCGTGGAACAGCGCGAACTCCTCCTCCGTGAGGTGGAGGCAATGCCCCATGAGCGAGCGCGGCCCGAGCAGCCCGAAGCGATCGTAGACGGAGGCGTAGTCCCGGTCGGCGGGATAGAGCGCCGCGACCGCCTCGATCTCGCGCAGGTTCTCGGAGATATGCGTCTGGACGAGGCAGTCCGGATGCTCGCGTGCCAGCTGGCCGGCCGCTTCGAGCTGCGCCTCGGTGGAGGTCAGGGCGAAACGCGGCGAGATGGCGTAGATCTGCCGGCCGCGGCCGTGCCAGCGCTCGATCAGGGCCTTCGTGTCGCGGTAGCCGCTCTCGGCGGTATCGACCAGGCCGGGCGGCGCGCCGCGATCCATCATCACCTTGCCGGCCGCCATCCGGGTGCCGCGCCGTTCCGATTCGGCGAAGAGCGCCTCCGCCGAACCCGGATGGACGGTGCCATAGACGCAGGCCGTCGTGGTGCCGTTCCTGAGCAGCTCGTCGAGGAAAAAGCGCGCGCCCGCCTCCGCATGAGCGGGATCGGCGAAGAGCTGCTCCTCCACGAAGGTGTAGCGCTCCAGCCAGTCGAGCAGGGTCGCCCCGAAGGAGGCCACAACCTGCGTCTGCGGGTAGTGGATATGCGCGTCGATGAAGCCGGGTGCGACGATGTGTGGCCGGTGGTCGGCCACCGGGGTCCCGGCCGGCAGCCCGGGCAGGAGGTCCGCCGCCTCGCCGACGGCCGCCACGATGCCGTTCTCGACCACGAGGAGGCCATCCTCGAGATACCGCCTCGCGGCGGCGCCTTCGGTTGCGGGATCGGCCACGTACCAGAGGAGCCTGCCCCGGATTGCCTTGATCATCTCTGGCCGGCTCGCTGTCCCGCACGCCCGGGCAGATTAAGAAGGCCCAGGCGCCGCAAGCCAACCCCTCCGGTCCACATCGGTTTGAATGCTTCCCTTGCCCCGGACCGACTTGGCAGGGCATGTTCCGCCGAATATCGAGCCGAGTTGCGGCGGGCGGTCGTCGCACAAAAAGAAAAGCCTTAACGGGAGGGTAACCCTTCTCGGAAACCTTCCGTTCACCTTTGGAGGGCGAGCACCGCCCGGGTTCGACAGTGGCAGGGGCAGAGTGACGAAACCGCAAGGCAGCGGCCGTGAGGCAGCGCGCGTATCCAGGGCCGCTCTCGGCCTGGCTATCGGCGCGGCGGCGACGCTGTGCGGGGTGCAGGGCACCCAGGATGCCGTCGCGAACGGCGATACCCGCGCCATCACGATCCAGCACGAGCACACCAAGGAAAGCGCCACGATCACGTTTCGGCGCAACGGCTATTACGACCAAAGCGGGCTGAACCAGCTCAACTGGCTGCTGCGCGACTGGCGCCTCGACGAGCCGACCCGGATGGAGCCGAAGCTCTTCGACATCGTCTGGGAGGTCTATCGCGAGGTGGGATCGCGCGAGCCGATCCGGGTGGTCTCGGCCTATCGGTCGCCCAAGACCAACGCGATGCTGCGCCGGCGCTCGCGCGCCGTGGCCGAGCAGTCGCAGCACATGGCCGGGAGGGCCATGGATTTCTATCTGCCCGACGTGTCCATGAGCCGCGTCCGCGAGATCGGGATGCGGCTTCAGAATGGCGGCGTCGGCTTCTACCCGAACGCCCACAATCCCTTCGTGCACCTCGATGCCGGCAGCGTCCGGTCCTGGCCGCGCATGACCACCGACCAGCTGGCGCGGCTGTTCCCGGACGGGCGCACGGTCCACCTTCCCCGGGACGGCAAGCCGCTCCCCGGCTACGAGCTGGCGCGGGCGGATATCCTCGCCCGCGGCGGCGCGGTCGCGGGGCTCGCCTATGCCCAGGCCGAGACGGGCGGCGAGCGCAAGAGCCTCTGGGCGACGCTCTTCGGCAGCTTCGACGACGAGGACAGCGACTTCTACCGCTCGTCCGCCTCGCGCACCCGCGCGGCGCCGAGCCAGCGCTCGCGCGTCGCCTATGCCGAACCCGTCATGGGCGGCAACAGCGACGATGCGGGCACGCGCGGCTATGGGGCCGCCATGACGGCGGCGGCCGCGCCCGAGCCTGCGCCGGTGGCGAGCCGGCCGCAGCGCGCCGCACCGCCGCCCCCGGAGCCGGCTCCCGTCGCCCAGGCGGTCGCGGCACCGCTCGCCGTCCCGCCGCCGGTCCCGCCGGCGCTGCCTCCCGATGCCCGGC
Organism: Enterovirga sp. CN4-39; assembly: GCF_049446235.1. Classification (NCBI taxonomy): domain Bacteria; kingdom Pseudomonadati; phylum Pseudomonadota; class Alphaproteobacteria; order Hyphomicrobiales; family Methylobacteriaceae; genus Enterovirga; species Enterovirga sp. CN4-39. Next base: position 19,815 of record NZ_JBMSEF010000011.1, read on the forward strand.
CGCTGTCGCCGGAGCCGATCACGCTCGCCTCGCTGGCGCCGACGCCTCCGCGTCGCCCCGAGGAGGTCGCCCCGCTCCTGGTCGCGGCACCTCTGCCGCCGCTCCGTCCGCTCGCCGGGCCGGTCGTCGCCGGCGCGGCCCCGGTCATCACCGGAGAGATGCGCGGCTCCGTCCGGCCGGCGCGGCTCGCCTCCGTGGCCGCTCCGGGCGACGAGCGGGCGGCCCTCAAGGCCCTGTTCGACGCGGCCGCCATCCAGTCGGCGCCGTCCAAGATGCAGGTCTCGAGGGCCGAGCTCGACGAAGTCCGGCCCGATCGATTCCGCGGCCCGGCCGTGGTTTCGCGCCCCGCGACCCGCTAGTCTCTGCCGCATTCGGCGGCCCATCTCGGAGGTTGTGATGAGTGCGGATCGGGCGAGCGAGGAGTCGCGCCTGGCCGTCTCCCCGGGTGGAGACGAAGGGTTCGCCGAACTCCTGTTCCGGCGCGTTCCGGCCGACGACAGGGCTCCGTATCCGGCCGAGACGCTGGCCGCCTTCGCGGCCGACGCGATGGCGCATCTCGCCGAGCCGCGCCCGCACGGCGCGCCCTCCGTCCGGCTGAGCGACCGCGAGATCGAGCAGGACGGCGCGCGCCGGCGCGTGACGGTGCTCGAGGCCGTCAACGACGACATGCCTTTCCTGCTCGATTCGACGCTCGCAGAGCTCGTCGAGCGGGGCCTCGAGCCGCATCTCGTCGCCCACCCGATCCTGGCGCTCGAGCGGGATGATTCCGGGGCGCTCATCCGGGTGATCGGCGAGGCCGGCCCGGAGACGGGCGAGGGCTCGCGCGAGAGCCTGATCCACATCCATCTCGACGCCCTCCCGGAGGAGGAGCGGGAAGACCTCCTAGCGGGGCTCGACCGCGTCTATGCCGACGTGCGGGCCGCGGTCGCGGATGGCGAGCGCATGCGCGCGCAACTCCAGGCGCTCGCGGCCGAGTACCGGGACAGGCCGCCCTCTCTCGATCCGGCGGAGATCGGGGAGGCGGCCGCCTTCCTGGACTGGCTCGCTTCGGGCAATTTCATCTTGCTCGGCGCGCGGGCGCACCGGATCCAGGACGGGGAGGTCGCCTCCATGCCGCTCGAGGGCTCCGGCCTCGGGCTCCTCCGCAGCCCGGACGTGCATGTCCTGAAGCGCGGCGGCGAGTTCGTCCCGGTCACGCCCGAGCTGCGCGCCTTCCTGGACCGGCCGCGGCTGCTCTTCGTCACCAAGGCGAGCGTGAAGTCGCGCGTCCACCGGCGCGCCTATCTCGACTATGTCGGGGCGAAGCTGTTCAGCCCGTCCGGCCGCCTGTGGGGCGAGTTCGCCCTGGTCGGGCTCTTCACGGCGACCGCCTACACGAATTCGGTCACGGAGGTGCCCTATCTCCGGCGGAAGGCGTCCAGCATCCTCGAACAGGCCGGCTTCGATCCGGAGAGCTTCGACGGCCGGGCGCTGACCCAGGTGCTCGAGGTCTTCCCGCGGGACGAGCTGTTCCAGATCGAGGAGGACACGCTGTTCTCCTTCGCGCTGGACGTCCTGCACCTCACGGAGCATCCGCGCATCCGGGCGCTGGTGCGGCCCGACCGGTTCGGCCGCTTCGTGTCCGTGATCGTCTACGTGCCGAAGGACCGCTACGACTCGGATGTCCGCCGGCGCGTCGGCGAGTACCTGGCCCGCACCTTCGAGGGCCGCGTCTCGGCCGCCTACCCGGCCTATCCGGAAGGCCCGCTGGCGCGGACGCATTTCATCATCGGGCGCGACACCGAGAAGGTGCCGGACGTCCCGCGCGAGACGATCGAGCGGGCGATCGCCAACATCGTCCGGACCTGGGCCGACAAGCTGTCCGCGGCGCTCGCCGAGGCCCTGCCCTCCCCCCGGGCGCGCGAGCTCTCGGGCCGCTATGCGGAGGCCTTCGGGGCCGCCTATCGGGACTTCTTCGATCCCGCCCAGGCGCTCTCCGACATCGACACGATCGAGCGGCTGTCGGAGGCGCGGCCGCGCGCCGTCGACCTCTACCGGCGCGAGGGCGATGCCGACGACCGGGTCAACCTGAAACTCTTCTCGCGCGGCGTCAGCATGCCGCTCTCCGATCGGGTCCCGCTTCTCGAGCGGCTCGGCTTCCGGGTCGTCAACGAGCGCACCTACCGCATCTCCCCGGCCGGCGCCGAGGCATCCTCGCGCATCTGGCTGCACGACATGGCGCTGGAGCGCGCGACCGGCGCCCCGATCGACATCGCGGCGACGGAGGCCAGGGTCGAGGCGGCCCTCCTGGCCATCTTCCGCGGCGTCACGGAATCGGACGGCTTCAACAAGCTCGTGCTCGAGGCGGGGCTCGGCTGGCGCGAGGCCGCCCTGATGCGGGCCTTCGGGCGCTACCTGCGCCAGATCGTGATCCCCTACGGGCAGGACTACCTGGCCGCCGTCCTCGCCCGCCACGCCCCGATCGTCGGCAAGCTGGTGGCGCTCTTCTATGCCCGGTTCGACCCGCATCCGGCGGAGGACCGCGCGGGCGAGGAGGAGGTGCGCCGCGAGCTGGAGGAACTCCTGCGCGAGGTGTCGAGCCTGGAGGAGGACCGCATCCTCCGCCGCTTCCTCAACCTGATGGAATCCTGCGTCCGGACGAACTTCTTCCAGATCGGGCAGAACGGCCTGCCGGTCGAGACGATCGCGTTCAAGTTCGAGGGCGCCCGCGTGGACGAGCTGCCCCGCCCGCACCCGCTCTACGAGATCTTCATGAACTCGCCGCGGCTCGAGGCGCTGCACCTGCGCTTCGGCAAGGTCGCGCGCGGCGGCATCCGCTGGACCGACCGGCCGCAGGATTTCCGCACGGAGATCCTCGGCCTCGTGAAGGCGCAGCAGGTCAAGAACGCCGTGATCGTGCCCGTGGGCGCGAAGGGCGGCTTCTTCCCGAAGCGCCTCCCCGCCCCGAGCGACCGCGCCGCCTGGATGGAGGAAGGCACCGAGGCCTACCGCATCTTCATCCGCACGATGCTGGACGTGACGGACAACCTCGACGGCGACCGCGTCGTGCCGCCGCCGGAGCTGGTGCGGCACGACGGGGACGATCCCTATCTCGTCGTGGCGGCCGACAAGGGCACGGCGACCTTCTCCGACACCGCCAACGCCATCTCGATCGAGAGGGGCCACTGGCTCGGCGACGCCTTCGCGTCGGGCGGCTCGAACGGCTACGACCACAAGGCGATGGGCATCACGGCCCGCGGCGCCTGGGAGGCCGTGAAGCGCCATTTCCGCGAGATCGACATCGACATCCAGTCCGAGCCCGTCACGGTGGCGGGCGTCGGCGACATGTCGGGCGACGTCTTCGGCAACGGGATGCTGCTGTCCCGCGCGATCAGGCTCGTCGCCGCCTTCGACCATCGCGACATCTTCATCGATCCGAACCCGGACCCGGAGCGCGCCTGGGCCGAGCGCAAGCGGCTGTTCGGGCTGCCGCGCTCGAGCTGGGCGGATTACGACCGCGCGCTGATCTCGCCCGGCGGCGGGATCTTCCCGCGCTCGTCGAAATCGATCCGGCTCTCGCCCGAGGCGCGGGCGGCGATCGGCTTCGATCGCGACGAGGCGGCCCCCAACGAGGTGATGAGCGCCATCCTGCGGGCCCCGGTCGGGCTGCTCTTCTTCGGCGGCATCGGGACCTATATCCGGGCCTCCGACGAATCCGACGCCGCCGCCGGCGACCGCGCCAACGACCCGATCCGGATCGCCGGGGCGGAGCTGCGCGCCAGGGTGGTGGGCGAGGGCGCCAATCTCGGCATGACCCAGCGCGGCCGCATCGAGGCCGCCCGCGCGGGCGTCCGCCTCAACACGGACGCGATCGACAATTCGGCCGGCGTGAACACCTCCGACGTCGAGGTGAACATCAAGGTCGCGCTCGCGACGCCGCAGCGCGACGGGCGCCTCGACGGCGAGGCCCGGAACGCGCTCCTGGCCGAGATGACGGACGAGGTCGCGCAGCTCGTCCTGCGCAACAACTACCTCCAGACGCTCGCGCTCTCGCTGGCCGAGCGCCGCGGCGTCGGCGATCTCGGCTTCCTCGAGCGGCTGATGAGCGTCCTGGAGGGCGCCGGCCGGCTCGACCGGGCGCTCGAATTCCTGCCGGGCACGGCCGAGATCGAGACGCGCCGCGCGCATGGGCGCGGCCTCACCCGCCCGGAACTCGCCGTGCTTCTCGCCTATGCGAAGCTGTCGCTGCACGACGAGCTGCTGGCGAGCCCGGTCCCGGACGACCCGTATCTCGGCCGCGAGCTCGAGCGCTACTTCCCGGTCCCGCTGCGGGAGCGCTTCCCGGACGCCGTGGCGGGCCATCGCCTGCGGCGCGAGATCATCGCGACCCAGCTCGCGAACGCCATCGTCAACCGCGGCGGCCCGAGCGTCGTCACGCGCCTCGGCGACGAGACGGGGGCGGACGCGCCGACCATCGCGGCCGCCTATGCGGCGACGCGCGATTCCTTCGCCCTGATCGAGCTCAACAACGCGCTCGACGCGCTCGACGGCCGGATCCCCGGCGCGCTCCAGCTGAGCCTCTACGCCTCCGTCCAGGACCTCACGCTCTCGCGCATGGTGTGGTTCACCCGCAACGTCGATTTCCGCACCCGGAGCCTCGACGAGGTGGTGGGGCTCTACGCGGGCGGCATCGCGGAGGTGGCGGCGAGCCTCGCCGAGGCCCTCTCCCCGCAGGCGGCGAAGAGCTGGTCCGACCGCACGGCTTCGCTCGTCGAGGCTGGCGTGCCGGAGGCGGTCGCATCCCGGCTCACGGCCCTCCAGGATCTCGTCGCCGCGCCGGACATCGTCCTGGTGGCCGGCCGCACCGGACGTCCGGTCGCCGAGATCGCCCGGGTCCACTTCGCGGCCGACGGGCTCTTCGGGCTCGGCGAGCTGGCGAACGCCGCCTTGGCCATCCAGGTCGTGGATCACTACGACAGGCTCGCCCGGGACCGGGCCGTCGATGCGCTCGCGGCCGCCCATCGCAAGCTCACGGCCGAGATCGCCGGCCGCGACGGCGCCCCCGGGGCCGAGCGCGTCACGAACTGGGCCGCCGCCCGCGGCGGCGAGATCGACCGCATCAGGGGCGCCGTGCAGGCCATCGCCAGCTCCGGCCTGACGGTGTCGAAGCTCACCGTCGCGGCGAGCCTCCTGGCGGACCTCGCGAAGGAATAGGCGCCGGCCCGCCAACGCGGCCGCCGCCGTGGCGGTGGCGGGATCCGCGCCCCTCCCCATGCCGGATGCCGCCGATTGCCAACGAGCGCGGCGTGCGGCAGATTTTCGGGGCCGAAAATAGAGCTGCAGGTCGGTAGCTCCTGCGCCCGCATCCCGCGGGTTCTTCCCAGCCACGGCGTCGACCCGAGCCATTCGGGGAGACGCCCTGCGTTGGGCAGGCATCTCCCCACCTTCCGAGGAGATGACATGTCGGCCGCTCCCGTCCTCGCCCTCCTGGCCGCCGCCCTGTTCGCGGGCGCTGCCGCCTACATCACGCTGGTCGAGCATCCCGCCCGGCTCGGGCTGGCAGACGGCCCCATGCTGGCGCAATGGCAGCCGAGCTACAGGCGGGCCCTGCCCATCCAGGCCGGGCTGGCAATCCTCGGAGGCGTGCTGGGCCTCGTCGCCTTCCACCAGCGCGGCGACTGGACCTGGCTCGCCGGCAGCCTCGTCCTGCTGGCGAACTGGCCGTTCACGCTGCTCGCCATCATGCCCACGAACAAACGCCTCCTCGCAACGCCCCTTCAGGACGCGGGCGCGGAAAGCCGCGCGCTGCTTCTTCGCTGGGGCAGGCTCCACAACGTGCGGACCCTTTTGGGTTCACTGGCGGCACTGCTGTTCGTTGGGGGACTTATTGGCTGGTGAGGGGTGGGGTGCGGCCCTGGGCGGACGTTCGATTATCCGCTTAGGGCTAGGCCGGGCAGTATGGGTCGATCGTGCCTAGCTCATTCGAGACGCGCACACCCGCCATTGAGGGCAACGAGCAGATCCGGGCACCTCAGCGGGAGGCGTTCGCGAGCATCGCAGACTTCGCCGCAGAGATGGATCGTGAGGCGGGCGTGATCCTGCCCGTGGGTTGCGGCAAGTCGGGAACGATCGCACTCGCGCCGTTCGCCTTCCGCTCCCGCCGCACTCTGGTAGTTGCGCCGAACCTGCACATCGCACGGCAACTCCACGATACCTTCGATCCCGCTCAGGACGGGATGTTCTATCGCGCCCAGGAGGTATTGGAGCGCGGGCCCTGGCCGGAACTTGTCGAGATCCGAGGGACGACCGCGAACCGGGCTGACCTCGACGCGGCTGAGGTTGTCGTCACGAACATTCAGCAGCTTCAGGGCGCCGAGAACCGGTGGCTCACTTCGCTTCCGAACGACTTCTTCGACCTGATTCTCTTCGACGAGGGGCACCACAACGTCGCCCAGTCGTGGAATACGCTGAAGGCGACATTTCCGGCGGCGAGAGTGCTGAATTTCAGTGCTACGCCGATGCGCGCAGACGGTCAGATCATGGCTGGCCGGATCATCTATTCGTACCCTGTCGCCCGCGCGATCCGGGAAGGCTACGTTAAGCGGCTAAAAGCCGTGGTCCTGAACCCGCGAACGTTGCGGTACGTCCGGCGAGAGGACGGACAAGAAATCGAAGTCGACCTGGATGAGGTTCGCCGCTTGGGCGAGGACGACGCCGACTTCCGGCGCAGCATTGTTACTTCGGAAGAGACGCTGAACACTATCGTAGACGCTTCAATCCGTGAACTCGACCGGCTGCGGCAAGAGGCGAACAACCCGAACCTGAAGATCATTGCGTCAGCGCTAAATTATGAACACTGCCGGCAGGTTGTCGCGGCGTATCGTGCCCGCCGGCGTCGGGCCGACTTCGTGCATTCGCGTGAGGAGGGCGTCGCCAACGAACGCGTCCTTCGGAGGCTCAAAGACAACGAGCTCGACGTCATTGTTCAGGTTCGGAAGCTTGGCGAAGGCTTCGATCATCCCCAACTCGCGGTGGCAGCCGTCTTCAGCATGTTCGGCAACCTGTCGCCGTTCGTGCAATTCGTCGGCCGCATCATGCGGGTCATTACCCAGAACGCCCCGAACGCGCCGGAGAACCGCGGCGTGGTAGTCTTCCATGCAGGCGCCAATTGTGCCCGTCGCTGGTCCGATTTACAGGCATACACTGAGGCCGACCAGGCGTTCTTCGACGAACTGCTCCCCATGGAGGGGCTGGATCTCGCCAATTGGGACGAGCTCGAGGTGGAGCCGGTGCCGCGCGACCCGAACGAGGGGATGGACGTCCGCTTCCAATCCGAAGTCCACATCCAGGAAATACCGCTCCTTGAGGACGACGAGGAAGCGCTCACTTTAATCCGAGCGCTTCGGGACCGAGGGTATGATTCGGAGGCGGTCGCCGGTGCGATGCGTCGGCTGGAGCCGGTTGACGTCACCCGGGTTCGGCAGCGCCAAGCGTCCCGCGCCGCTCTCGATCAAAGAGTTCAAACCGAGGTCGGCCGCATCCTCGGCCAGCGTGGGGTCAACCACCAGGGTCGGGATCTCGACCGACAACGTCGTGGCCGGACGAACTTCGTGGTGCTGAAGTCGGCCATCGACCGGCAGATTCAGACGCTTCTCGGCGTAGGCCCAGGGGAGCGCAGCGAACTCTCCCAGCAGCAACTCAACGACGTGAACGCCCAGTTCGGCGCCCTGGTGGCCCGAGCCGTAACGGAGGTGTTCGGTGGCTAGGATTAGATCGCTTATCACCAGCGCTCACATCGACATCGTCCAGCGCGCCCACGACTGCCAGGGCAACTCCAAGCACCGGCTAAGCAAGGGCGACCGTCGGCTGGCCGTTAAGAGCGATCGCAGTTGGGAAAACTACTGTCTGGAATGCGGAAAACGCATCCTGGAAAGAGACGCTGCCAAGATCGCGTTGCTGCTGCGGGGGATTGACGGCGCCGGCCCTGTTGCTGGCGAGGAAGGCTGATCTTGAACTACACGTTGGGCTTGTCCTGTCGATCTCCAGAGTAGAGAGCCGCTCTCCGGCAGGTTCATGCGAGGCGCGCTTGATAGCTCTTTCTTTTATTCCTATGTGATGGTTATTCCCCTCCGGCGAGGGAGCCGCGTGCGCACCGGTTGCGAGCCAGTGGGGCCGTGACGTGACAATATTTCGGAAAGGCGGCCATATAACGCACGTCGTCGCGCCGGTCTCGCAAGTTGTACGTCTCGGATATTCGCCGGAGGGCGTCATGACTGCTGGTTCGAGCAGGGCGAAAGACTTCACGGTCGAAACCGACGCCTCCGCAGGCTATTGGCACAACAGCCCCGACAACACGCTGCCCCCGCCAGACATGATGGGCGCCTACATGCGGAACCGTCCTGTCCCGGATAACAGCGTTCAAGGGCGCAGGGCCTGGATCATCGGCAGCGGGATCGCAGGCCTGGCCGCCGCCTTCTACATGATCCGCGATGGCGGGATGAGGGGCGAGGACATCACCGTTCTCGACGCGCTCGACGTCCCGGGCGGCTCGCTCGACGGGGCCGGCGGTCCGGAGGACGGCTACATCATCCGCGGCGGGCGCGAGATGAACTGGAACTACGACAATCTCTGGGACATGTTCCAGGACGTGCAGGCGCTGGAGCTACCGGAAGGGTTCAGCGTCCTGGACGAGTATCGCCTCGTCAACGACCACGACTCGAATTATTCGAAGTCGCGGCTCATGCACATGCAGGGGCAGATCCGCGACTTCTCCACATTCGGCCTCTCAGAATCGCAGCAATGGGAGCTGATACGCCTCCTCCTGAAGAGAAAGGAGGACCTCGACGACGTCAAGATCGACGACTACTTCAGCCCGGGTTTTTTCGAGACGAATTTCTGGTTCCTGTGGCGCTCCATGTTCGCCTTCGAGAACTGGCAGAGCCTCCTGGAAATGAAGCTGTACATGCATCGTTTCCTCGACTCGATCGACGGCTTCGGCGACATGTCGACCCTCGTCTTTCCGAAGTACAACCAATACGACAGCTTCGTCCGCCCGCTCGTCACTCACCTCAAGAAGCATGGCGTGAAGGTGCAGTTCGGCACCCGCGCCTATGATCTCGACATGCGTGTCGAGGGCGACGCCCGCACGGTGACCGCCATCCACGCCAAGGTCGACGGCGCCAACGCCACCATCCCCGTCGGCGACAAGGACCTGGTCTTCGCGCTCACGGGATCGATGACCGAAGGGACCGCCTATGGCGACATGGACCAGGCGCCGGTTCTGGAGCGCGGGCGGCACGATCCCGGCAACGACAGCGACTGGGCGCTGTGGAAGAACCTGGCGAAGAAATCCCCCATCTTCGGGAAGCCGGAGAAATTCTACGGCGACGTCGACAAGTCGATGTGGGAATCGGTGACGCTGACCTGCTGGCCGTCCCCGCTCGTCGATCGGCTCAAGGAGCTGTCCGTCAACGATCCCTATTCTGGCAAGACGGTCACGGGCGGGATCATCACCTTCACCGATTCAGCCTGGGTGCTGAGCGTCACCTGCAACCGGCAACCCCATTTCCCGGGGCAGCCGAAGGACGTCCTCGTGCTCTGGGCCTATGCTCTGCTGATGGACAAGAACGGGGATCGCATCAAGAAGCCGATGCCGGCCTGCACGGGACGGGAGATCCTGGAAGAGCTCTGCTACCACCTGGGGATCGTCGATCAGATCGACGCGGTCGCGGCGGCCACGAAGGTGCGGCTCGCGCTCATGCCCTACATCACCGCGATGTTCATGCCGCGGGCGGCTGGCGACCGCCCGCATGTTGTGCCCGAAGGGTGCACCAACCTCGCCCTGATGGGGCAGTTCGTCGAAACCTCGAACGACATCATCTTCACAATGGAGAGTTCGGTCCGCACCGGCCGGATCGGGGTCTATACGCTGCTTGGGCTGCACAAGCAGGTGCCGGACATCAGCCCGGTTCAGTACGACATCCGCACGCTGCTCAAGGCCGCGCGCACGATCAACAACAACGAGTCGTTCCCGGGCGAACGTCTCCTGCATCGGCTGCTCGACAAGACCTATTACGCCCACGTCCTGCCACCGCTCCCGGCCCAGGAAGCCTCCTCCCGCGAGGGAGCGCAAAGCGAGCTCAAGCATCTTCTCGAGAAGGGCGGCCACGCGATGAATGCGGCCGGGGAGTGGCTCGAACAGCTTCGCGAGAACTTCACCGGTCGCAGACGCTGAAGCGCTTCGTGCGAACGGAAGCGGCAATTACGCCCGTCAGGCGTTGATCACGTTGTCCGGCACCTTGTTTTCGTCAGCACCTCGGCCTGCTCGCTCCGGGCCTTCAGCATCTGCTGTTCCGGCTTCTCCATCAGAAGCCGGAACGACAGGCTGCGCAGCGCCTGCACCCGCTGTGCGGCAGCCGGATGGATCTCACGGCAGGCACAGCGACTCGATGGTTGCTCGGTCCTGAAACCTCCTGCCCTCTCCCACCCCCGGGAGAGGGCGCGCGGCGGCGCGGGCGGGCTCGTCATTGCGAGCGTAGCGAAGCAATCCAGCCTCTCCCCGCTCGCCCCGGCGCAGGCCGGGGGCCAGCCCCTGGGCACCGGCTTTCGCCGGTGTGAGCGGGATCCCAACTTGACAGATCTAGCATTTATTCCTATATTGCCGTCACTCGTCTCCGGCGAGGGAACGGCGGTCGACACCGGGCACCGTTGTCGGAGAGGAGGGCGGGTCCCGAGGTCACGGTCCGGTAACCGGGGCATTCGGGCGGCTGACCGGGCGTTTGCCCAGGGGCCGAAAAGACCGTCGCGGGATGCTGGGAGGGACCTGAGCACCCACCCGACATAGCGCTCTACAAATCGAAGGCCGGTGAACCGGCATCCCGCTCCCTCACAGGATTTTCGGGCCAGCTCCTTGAACGCATTCGTGGTGGCCGACCTCGGACCGGGGACGGACGGCGCGTGGGCGCTTTCCCCTCCCCCTCGTGGGGAGGGCGGACTCGGGCAAAGCCCGAGCCGGGTGGGGGCGCTCCGCCTGGCACCCGCTCGACGGCGGGACACCCCCCACCCCGGTTCGAAGCTGCGCTTCGACTCGGCCCCTCCCCACGAGGGGGAGGGGAGACACGCCCCACCCGGCCCTCCGCTCCGCTCGGGCCACCCTCCCCTGCAGGGAGGGATCAGCCCATGGGCACCGGCTTTCGCCGGTGCGAGCGGGGGGAGAGGTGAGCGGGCGGGATGGAGAGGGCCAAATGAAAAAGCCCCGGCCGGTGGCCGGGGCTCGTTCTTGGATCGGAGCCGGGCCGAAGCCCGACCGGATCAGTAGTTGTAGGCGCGCTCGCCGTGGTCCGTGACGTCGAGGCCCTCGCGCTCCTCCTCGGTCGTGACCCGGAGGCCGACGATGACGTCGACGACCTTGAACAGGATCGCCGAGCCGATGCCGGAGAAGAGCAGGGTGAAGACGACGGCCTTGATCTGCGCCCAGACCTGGGTGCCCATCGCATAAGCGCCGGGCGAGAGGGTGCCCGGATTGGCCGTGTAGTCGGCCAGGCCCGCGCCGCCGAGGCTCGGCGAGACGAGGATGCCCGTCGCGATCGCGCCCACGATGCCGCCGACGCAGTGGATGCCGAAGACATCCAGAGAGTCGTCGTAGCCGAGGGCGTTCTTCACCGTCGAGCAGAAGACGTAGCAGACCGCACCGGAGACGAGGCCGAGGACGAGCGAGCCCATCGGGCCGGCGAAGCCGGCGGCGGGCGTCACGGCGACGAGACCCGCGATCGCACCCGACACGAGGCCGAGGAGCGAGGGCTTGCCCTTGCCGCCCCACTCGACGAAGAGCCAGGACAACGCCGCCGCGCAGGTCGCCGCGAAGGTGTTGATCATGGCGAGCGCCGTCGTGCCGTTCGCCTCGAGGTTCGAGCCCGCGTTGAAGCCGAACCAGCCGACCCACAGGAGCGCGGCGCCGATCATCGTCATGGTCAGCGAGTGCGGGGCGAGCAGGTCGCGGCCGTAGCCGACGCGCTTGCCGATCATGATCGCGCCGACGAGGCCCGCGATACCGGCATTGATGTGGACCACCGTGCCGCCCGCGAAGTCGAGCGCGCCCCAGGAGAAGAGCATGCCGGCATCCGCCGTGACCTCGTCGAGCTTGGCCTGGGCGGCCGTCTTGGCGGCGCCGTCCGCGGCGGCCGCGACGGCCTTGGCGGCATCAGCCAGCGCGTCCGGGCCGGCCCAGTACCAGACCATGTGGGCCATCGGGAAATAGATGAGCGTGAGCCACAGGACCACGAACAGGATGAGCGCCGAGAACTTCATCCGCTCCGCGAAGGCGCCGACGATCAGGGCGGGCGTGATCATCGCGAACGTCATCTGGAAGCAGATGTAGACGTATTCCGGGATGACGACGCCGTTGGAGAAGGTGGCCGCCGTCGACTCGGCGTTGACGCCCATCAGGAAGGCCTTGGAGAAGCCGCCCACATAGGCGTTGAGGCCGCCGCCCGACGTGAAGGCGAGGGAATAGCCGTAGATCAGCCAGATCACGCCCGCGAGGCACACGATGGTGAAGACCTGCGTGAGGATCGATAGCATGTTCTTGGTGCGGACGAGGCCGCCATAGAACAGCGCGAGGCCGGGCACGGACATCATCAGGACGACCATGGCGGATACGAGCATCCAGGCGGTGTCGCCCTTGTTCGGGACCGGAGCCCCGGGCGCCGCGGCGGCTTCGACCGTCGGCGTCTGCGCGAGGGAGGGATCGGCAAAGAGGCACAAAGCGGCACCAACCCCCAGAAGGGCCGCCAGCCTGGAGCGGGACATCATCAAGTGTTCTCCGGAAGGATTTTTAGTGAGGGCGGGTCAGAGCGCATCGTTGTCGGTTTCGCCCGTGCGGATGCGGACCGCGTGCTCGATGGGCATGACGAAGATCTTGCCGTCGCCGATCTGGCCGGTGCGGGCGGCATTCGCGATGGCGTCGATCGCCTGCGGGACGAACTCGGACGCGACCGCGACCTCGATCTTCAGCTTCGGGAGAAAGCTCACGGCGTATTCGGCGCCGCGGTAGATTTCCGTGTGCCCCTTCTGACGCCCGTAGCCCTTCACCTCGGTCACGGTCAGGCCATGCACCCCGATGGCCGTGAGGGCGTCGCGAACTTCCTCAAGCTTGAAGGGCTTGATGATCGCCACAACGATTTTCATGGGAGTTTGCCCCGGTTGTTCGGCTTGCCGCCGAAACGTGAACACCTCGCCGGACACGCGCGTACCGGGAGACGCGTAGGGTCAAACAAGGGTCGTGCCAGTTCCGCTTAACCCCTGGGCAATCCGGAGCGGATGGCGCGCAGAGTCGCACTTGCCTATTTTGGCGGCAGATCCGGCTGGCGCTTGCGCTCCCGGACGAGGCCTTCCTGGGCCACGGAGGCAACGAGGCGCCCGGCCCGATCATAGACGAGGCCGCGCGAAAACCCCCTCGCCCCGGAGGCGCTCGGGCTGTCCTGGGCGTAGAGGAGCCAATCGTCGGCCCGGAACGGCCGGTGGAACCAGAGCGCGTGATCGAGGCTCGCGGCCTGGATGTTCGTCTGGATGACGCTCTGGCCGTGCGGGACCAGGGACGTGTCGAGCAGCGTGAAGTCGGACGCGTAGGCCAGGACGGAGCGGTGGATGGCAGGATCGTCCGGCAGCGGCCCGGTGGTCCTGATCCAGACCCGGAACTCGCCCTCGTGCGGGTCGGCCTGCGCGGTCCGCTGGTGGTCGACGGGCCGCAATTCGATCGGTCGCTCCCGCTCGAAATAGGCGCGGACCTGCGGGGACATGGACGGGATGGCGCCCGCCCGGATCTCCGCCTCGCCCGGCAGGTCCTCCGGCGGGGGAACCTGCGGCATGCGGGCGCCGTGTTCGAACCCCTCCTCCTCGAGGTGAAAAGAGGTGGTGAGGGCGAAGATCGGACGGCCATGCTGGATCGCCACAACCCGCCGCGTCGCGAAGCTGCGGCCGTCCCGGATCCGATCGACCTCGTAGATGATCGGGACCTTCGGATCGCCGCCCAGAAGGAAATAGGCGTGGAGCGAGTGCGGCTGCCTGTCCTCGACGGTCCGGCAGGCCGCCACCAGGGCCTGGCCGATCACCTGGCCGCCGAAGACGCGCTGCCAGCTGTCCTGCGGCGAACGCCCGCGGAACAGGTTCTCCTCCAGCTTCTCCAGTTCGAGGACCTCGAGGAGTTCGGCCACCGCGCCCGACATGTCTCACCTCCACCCGGCAGGGGCACGAGCCGGATGACGCGTGGCGGTGGACGGGTCAAGCTTGACGCGGCCCGGCGCCGTTGCGAGGACGGGCCATGCTGCCGCCTCGCGACCCGCCCAAGCGCCCGCCGGCCTGGCGCATCCTCATAGCAGGCGGCGGCCCGCTCGGCCTCACCCTGGCCCTGGCGCTCACCCGCGGCCTCGGTCCCGCGATCAGCGTCGCGGTGCTGGATCCGGGGTTCCGGAGGAGCCGGAGCGACCCGCGCGCCTATTCGCTCTCGCCCGGCGCGGTCGCCATGTACCGGACGCTCGGGATCTGGAGCGGGATCGCGGCCGAGGCGCAGCCGATCCACGGTATGACCATCACGGACAGCCGGGTCGAAGACGCCGTCCGTCCCGCCTATCTGCGCTTCGGCGACGACGAGGAGCCGCTCGCGCATTTCGTCGAGGCCGACCGCCTGGACGACGCGCTTCGGGAGGCCTGCCTGAGCGAGGGCGTCGAACTCGCCCCCGATCGGGTGACGGGGTTCGAGGCGGGCCCGAACGCCATCACGGTCGAGGCCGAAGGCGCGGTCCCGCGGCCGGTTTCGCTCCTTGTCGCCTGCGACGGGGGCCGGTCGACGATCCGGGAACTCGCCGGGATAGGCTGGGTCGGCCGCGCCTACCGGCAATCCGGCATCGTGGCGACGGTCGCACACGAGCATTCCCATGGCGGGGTGGCGATCCAGCATTTCCTGCCGGCCGGGCCCTTCGCCATCCTGCCGCTCACCGGAACGCTGGAGCACCCGAACCGGTCCTCGATCGTCTGGACGGAGAGCGAGGCCCGGATCGGCCCGCTGCTCGAGATGGGAAGGGACGCCGCGCAGCGGGAGCTCGAGGCGCGGTTCGGGCCGGAGCTCGGTCGCGTCGAGCTGCTGACCGACCTGTACGCATTCCCGCTCTCGGTCGGTCTCGCCCGGAGTTATGTCGGGCCGCGGCTCGCCCTGGTGGGCGATGCTGCCCACCGCGTGCATCCCCTGGCGGGACAAGGCCTCAACCTGGGGCTGGGGGATGTCGCGTCCCTGGCCGAGCGGATCGCCGAAGCGGTTCGGCTGGGCCTGGATCCGGGCGGCGAGCCGGTTCTCGAAGCCTACCAGCGCGACCGGCGGCTCGACGCCGTCGTGCTGGCAGGGGCTACGGATGCGCTGAACCGCCTGTTCTCCAACGACCGCCTGCCCTCGCGGGTCCTGCGGGATATCGGCCTCGGCATGGTGGACCGGGCACCGGGACTGAAAGGCCTCTTCGCCGGACAGGCCGCCGGCACTGCCGGCCGGGCGCCACGGCTGATGCGCGGCGAGCCGCTCTAGGCCCTCGCCAGGAAGGAGTTCCCGGCGCCCGTCCAGGCTATACCGAGATGGGCCGCGATGCTGGCGCCGATGTCGGCGAGGCTTGGCCTGACCCCGACCGAGCCGGGCGCGATAGCCGGCCCAAAGACCAGGATGGGCACCTGCTCCCGCGTGTGGTCCGTTCCCCGGAAGGTCGGATCGTTGCCGTGGTCCGCCGTGATGACGCACAGATCGCCGGGCGCCAGCGCCGCCCGGATCTCGGGAATGCGCGCATCGAACCGCTCGAGCGCCGCCGCATAGCCCGGCACGTCACGGCGGTGGCCGTATTCCGTGTCGAAATCCACGAGGTTTGCGAAGACCAGCCCGCCGTCCCCGAGATCCCGGAGGCCCTCGAGGGCCGCCGTGAGCCAGGCGTCGTTACCGGCGCCCTTCACCTCCCGCCCGGTGCCGCGATGGGCGAAGATGTCCCCGATCTTCCCGATCGAGATCACCTCCCGGCCGGCCCCGGCGAGGCAATCGAGGATCGTGTCGGAGGGCGGCGGGGTGGCGTAGTCGCGCCGGTTGGCGGTCCTCACGAAGTCGGCGCGCTCGTCCCCGGTGAACGGGCGCGCGATGACGCGGCCGATCCGATATCGATCGCAGAGCCGCCGCGCGATCCGGCAGACATCGTAGAGCCGCTCGAGCCCGAAGGCCTCTTCATGCGCGGCGATCTGGAACACGCTGTCGGCCGAGGTGTAGCAGATAGGCTTGCCGGTCCGGACGTGCTCGGCCCCGAGCTCGTCGACGATGGTAATGCCGGACGCATGCCGGTCGCCGAGAATGCCCGGAAGGCGAGCCTCACGAAGCAGGGCCTCGACAAGCTCCGGCGGAAAGGCGGGACGGGTGTCCGGAAAGTAGCCCCAGTCGAAATCCACCGGGACGCCGGCGATCTCCCAATGACCGGATGGCGTGTCCTTTCCGCGCGAAGTCTCACGACCGACGCCCCAGCAGCCGATCGCGGGCCCGGGCCGATCCAGCCCAGGGGGCACTCGGCCCGTGGATGCCTCGCAGGCGAGGCCGATCCCAAGGCTGGCCATGTTGGGCAACGAGAGCCGTCCGGATCGCAGCCCGAGGCGGTCGCCGCGTCCGATCGCGCATGCCTCCGCGATGTGACCGAGGGTGTCGGATCCCGCATCGCCGTAAGCGGCCGCGTCCGGTGCGCCCCCGATGCCGACGGAATCGAGGACGATGAGCAATGCTCGGCCGGTCATTCCCGCACCACGCCGGGTGCCGCGGCGGCCTCGAGGCCGAAGGCGGCCGCCATGAGAGCTCGGGTATAATCGGTGCGTGGTTCGGAGAAGATCTGCTCGGCCGGCCCCTCCTCGACCACGCGCCCGTCCTGCATGACCAGGACGTGGTTCGCCAAGGCTCGCACCACCTTCAGGTCGTGGCTGATGAAGAGGTAGGCGAGCTTCCGCTTCTTCTGCAGGCCGCGCAGCAGGTCGACGATCTGCGCCTGGACGGACATGTCGAGGGCGGAAGTCGGCTCGTCGAGAACAACGAACCGGGGTTCGAGCGCCATCGCGCGGGCGATCGCGATGCGCTGCCGCTGCCCGCCCGAGAATTCATGCGGATAGCGGTCCATCGACGCCGGATCGAGCCCGACATCGTGCAGGGCTCGCGCAACCGCCGCACGCTGCGCGGCCCGGGGCATGCTGCGCTGCTGCACGACGAGCCCCTCGGCCACGATCTCGGCCACGGACATGCGAGGGGATAGCGAGCCATACGGATCCTGGAAGACGACCTGCATCTCCTTGCGCAGCGGCCGGAGCGCTCTCCCGCCCACGCCGTCGATGTCGCGACCGAGCACGCAGATCGGGCCCTCAGAGCGGGTGAGCCGGAGCAGGGCCAGGCCGAGGGTCGTTTTGCCCGAGCCGGATTCTCCAACGATGCCGACGGTCTCGCCTTCGCGGACAGCGACAGAGACCCCATCTACGGCCTTCACGTGCCCGACCGTCCGACGCAGGAAGCCGCGGCGGATCGGGAACCAGACCTTCAGGGGCCCGGCCTTGACGAGGAATGGCGCCTCCGCCGGAACGGGCGTCGCTCTGCCCTTCGGCTCCGCCGCGAGGAGACGACGCGTATAGTCGTGCCGCGGGTTTCCAAACACCTCCGCAACCGGGCCGGACTCGACGATCTCGCCCTTGGTCATCACGCAGACCCGGTCGGCGATCTTTCGCACGATGCCGAGGTCGTGCGTGATGAAGAGCATGGACATCCCGAGCCGAACCTTCATCTCGGCCAGGAGTTTCAGGATCTGCGCCTGGACGGTGACGTCGAGTGCCGTCGTCGGCTCGTCCGCGATGAACAGCTTCGGCTCATTCGCCAGCGCCATGGCGATCATGACGCGCTGCCTCTGCCCGCCGGAGAGCTGGTGCGGATAGGCGCCGAGGCGACTTTCGGGCTCCCGGATGCCGACGAGTTCCAGCAATTCCAGAACTCGCGACCGTGCCGCGCGACCAGACAGGCCGCGATGGAGCAACAGGATCTCGCCGACCTGCTGCTCGATCGTGTGCAGCGGATTGAGCGACGTCATCGGCTCCTGGAAGACCATCGTGATGTCGTCGCCGCGAACGCGGCGGATCTCGTCCTCCTTCATCGCGAGAAGATCGCGGCCTTCGAAGAGAATGCGCCCGGAGGGATGATGCGCGGCCGGGTAGTTCAGGAGCTTCAGGATAGACAGCGCGGTTACCGACTTGCCCGAGCCGGATTCGCCTACCAGGGCCACGGTCTCACCGGGTTTCACGTGGAACGACACGCGATTCACTGCGAGCGAGTCCGCCCCGCCTTGGCGGAACGCGACGGAGAGGTCCTCGACGGAGAGGAGGACGTCCTCGCAAGTTCCGGCTCGGGCCGTCACGCGAGCGTCTTCCGCGGATCGAAGGCGTCGCGGACGGCCTCCCCGATGAAGATCAGGAGCGACAGCACGAAGGCGATGACGACAAAGCCGGTCAGGCCGAGCCAGGGTGCCTGGAGGTTCGCCTTGCCCTGGGCCAGCAGTTCGCCGAGCGAGGGCGACCCTGGCGGCAGGCCGAAGCCGAGATAGTCGAGCGAAGTCAGCGTCGCGATCGAGCCGTTCACGTTGAAGGGCAGGAAGGTCAGCGTCGCCACCATGGCATTCGGCAGCAGGTGCCGGAACATGATCGTGAGGTTCGACAGGCCAAGCGCCCGGGCGGCCCGGACATATTCGAAGTTGCGGCCGCGCAGGAACTCGGCCCTGACTACGCCCACCAGGGAAACCCACTCGAACAGGAGCAGGATCCCGAGGAGGACGAGGAAGCTCGGCGTGATGATCGAGGAAATGATGATCAGCAGGTAGAGCGAAGGGAGCGAGGTCCAGATCTCGATGAAACGCTGCATGATGAGATCGGTCCAGCCGCCGAAGTAGCCCTGGACGGCACCGGCCACGATGCCGACCACCGAGGCGATCGTGGCCAGGATGAGGCCGAACAGGATCGAGAGCCGCACGCCGTAGATCAGGCGTGCGACGACGTCCCTGCCCTGGTCGTCCGTGCCGAGCCAGTTCTGCTCGATCGCCCGGCAGGCCTCGCCCGGCGGAGGGTTCTTGCCCGCCTTCTCGGCGGCAGGCCGGCACTGCGCATCCGTCAGCATCCAGGTTGGCGGCGACGGGGCCGGGACGGGCAGGTCGAGATTATGGGTCGAGTAGGAGAACCGGATCGGCGGCCAGAGCGCCCAGCCGTTCTCGCTGATCTCCTTTGCGATCACCGGGTCCCGGTAGTCGGTGACGGCCAGAAAGCCGCCGAACTTCTCCTCCGGGTAGTCGACGAAGATCGGGGAGAGCAATTCGCCCTTGTAGCTGACGAGGATCGGGCGGTCGTTCGCGATGAAGTCGGCAAACAGGCTCGCGCCAAACAGCGCCAGGAATATCCAAAGCGACCAGAAGCCCCGGCGATTGGCTTTGAAATTAAGCCAGCGGCGCCGGTTGAGGGGGGAGAGGCGGACGAAGCCCTCGCGCGGCAGAGGAGGCGCCTCCGGGTTGTTCGCCGGCGACGCGACCGGGACCCGGTCGAGTTCAGGTGCGGGCACGACGGTGTCGCTCATCCCGACCTCACGCCTCGCGTGTCTCGAAATCGATCCGCGGATCGATCCAGACATAGGTCAGGTCCGAGATGAGGTTCACGACCAGGCCTATGAGCGAGAAGATGTAGAGGTTCGCGAAGACGACGGGATAATCCCGGTTGACGATCGACTCGAAGGAGAGGAGCCCCAGCCCGTCCAGCGAGAAGATCGTCTCGATCAGGAGCGAGCCTGCGAAGAAGGAGCCGATGAAGGCACCCGGGAAGCCCGCGACCACGATCAGCATCGCGTTGCGGAAGACGTGGCCATAGAGCACGCCCCGCTCGGACAGGCCCTTCATGCGGGCCGTCAAGACGTATTGCCGCCTGATCTCGTCCAGGAACGAGTTCTTGGTGAGGAGCGTCGAGGTCGCGAATGCGCCGAGCGCCATCGCGGTGATCGGCAGGGCGATGTGCCAAAGATAGTCGACGATCTTCCCGCCGAGCGAGAGGTCGTTCCAGTTCTCACTGGTCAATCCGCGCAGCGGGAAGATCTGCCAGAACGATCCGCCGGCGAAGAGCACGATGAGAAGGATCGCAAAGAGGAAGCCCGGGATCGCGTAGCCGACGATGACGACCGCGGAGGTCCAGACGTCGAAGGGGCGCCCGTCTTTCACAGCCTTCCGGATCCCGAGCGGGATCGAGATCGAGTAGGACAGGAGCGTCATCCAGAGCCCCAGCGTGATAGAGACGGGGAGCTTCTCCCGGATGAGCTGCAGGACCGACACGTCGCGAAAGAAGCTCTTGCCGAAATCGAAACGCGCGTAGTCGGCGATCATCTTCAGGAAGCGCTCGTGCGGGGGCTTGTCGAAGCCGAACTGCACCTCGAGCTGCTTGATGAAGCCCAGATCGAGGCCCTGCGCGCCACGGTATCGCGAGTTCATCTCCCCACCGGCGCCGGGCTGCATTCTCGCGGCGCCGGCGCCCATGTCGCCACCGGCGCCGCTGATCCGGCCGGTCGCGCCGATATCCGTACCTTGCAGTTGCGCCAGGATCCGCTCGATCGGCCCGCCCGGCGCGAACTGCACGATGATGAAAGAGATCAGCATGATCCCGAGAATGGTCGGGATCATGAGAAGGATGCGGCGGGCGATATAGGCCGCCATCAGGCAGGGCGCTCGCGCCGGCCGATCGGGCCGAGATGGGTGTGTCCGAAGCCGGCCGAGGATTTCAGCCCGTAGCCGAGCATCCGGTCGAGGCCGATATGAGCAAGCCAGATCGCGGCGATCGGCATCCAGGGTCCCTCCGGGGCGGCGAGGCCTAGGCAGCCCAGCATGAGCGGTGCCACGGTCGCGTGCAGGAGATTATAGGCTAATGCACCGATGCGCGGCCCGGCCATGTAGGCGAGCATCGACAGATCCGGCACGAAGAAAAGGCCGAGGTAGAGATACCAGCTCCAGCCTCCCCACGCGTAGGCGAGAGTTGCCGCTGCGAGGAGCGCCGCGCCCTCTAGCCTCAGCAAGGTCCGCAGGCCGCCCGAATGTGCCGCGGGCACTCCACCTTCGTCGCGCGCCGCTCCGCTCAAGTCCGTCCGATCCGCTTCGCCTTCTCCGGCTCATACCACCAGGTGGCCGGCGCGCCGAGATCGTAGGCGGGCGGGGTGGCCGGGTGGCCGAACATATCCCAATAGGCGACCGGGTTCGAACCGCGATACCACATCGGCACCCAGTAGCGTCCGGCGCGGAGGACCCGGTCGAGCGCGCGGACAGACGCCACCAAGTCTGGGCGGGTTTCCGCCTGGACGATCCCGTCGAGGAGGGAGTCGATCACGGGGTCGGAGATGCCGGCGAGGTTTTGCGAGCCCTTCGTTTTCGCGGCGAGCGAGCCGAAGATCAGCCGCAGCCCCTCCCCCGGGGTTGCGGAGTTCGAGTAGCGCGCCGTGACGAGGTCGAAATCGAATTCCTCCGTCCGCCGCTGGTACTGCGCCGCGTCGACGATGCGGGAGGTTGCCTGGATGCCGAGCAGGCCGAGATTACGGATGAAGGGCTGGGTGTGCGGCTGCAGGGTCGGCTGGAAGTCGAGGAACTCGATAGCGAGAGGCTCCCCCGAGGGTAGCCTGAGGCTGTTCCCTTCGCGCTTGCAGCCCGCCTCGCGCAACAACTCGCTCGCACGCCTCAACGCCGCGCGATCCTGGCCCGATCCATCTGACCGAGGAGGCGAATAAGGCTCCCCGAACACCTCGTCAGGCACACGGCCGCGGAACGGCTCGAGCAGCTTCATCTCCTCGGGCGATGGTTTCCCTTCCGCCTTGAGATCCGAGTTCTCGAAATAGGAGGCCGTACGCGTGTAGGCCCCGTACATGATCGTCGCGTTCGTCCACTCGAAATCGAAGGCGAGCCCGATCGCCTCGCGGATGCGCGGGTCCTTGAACTTGTCGCGGCGCGTGTTGAAGAACCACCCCTGCATGCCGGAGGGCGTGCGGTCCGGGATCGTCTCGCGCTTGACCTTCCCCTCGACGACTGCCGGGAAATCGTATCCGGTCGCCCAGATCCGCGCCGTGAACTCCTGGCGGAAGGTGAAGACGCCCGCCTTGAACGCCTCGAACGCGACCTGCCGGTCGCGGAAATATTCGTAGCGGATCTCGTCGAAGTTGTTCTGCCCGACGCTGACCGGGAGCTTCTCCGCCCAATGGTCCTTCACGCGCTCGAAGGCGATGAAGCGGCCGACCTCGAACTTGCCGACCTTGTAGGGCCCGGAGCCGAGCGGCGCCTCGAGCGTCGCGGCCTCGAAATCGTGCTTGTCGTAGTAGGCGCGCGAGAAGATCGGGAGCCCGGCGACGACGAGCGGAAGGTCGCGCGAGCGGCCCGGTGCGAAATCGATCCGCACGATATCCGCGCCGTCGGCCTCGGCGCCCCTCACCTGAAGAAGGTTTTGTGAGATGCGCGGATGGCCCTTGCTCTTGAGGAGGTTCACCGAGAAGGCGACATCCTCGGCCGTCAGCTTCGATCCGTCGTTGAACCGCGCCTCCGGGCGCAGGCGGAAGCGATAGGTCAGCCCGTCCTCGGTACGGCGCACGCCTGCGGCAACCAGGCCATACATCGCGTCCGGCTCGTCGAGGCCGCGCGCCATGAGGCTCTGGAAGGTAAGGCCCATTCCGGCAGCGCCGTCGCCTCGCAGGACGAAGATGTTCAGCGTGTTGAAGGTGTCGAAGTTCTGGTTCCCGGCCGTGAACGCGATCTGGTGCGAGAAGGCGCCGCCCTTGGGGGCATCCGGCCGCACATAATCGAAATGGCGGAAATCCGGCCCGTGCTTCAGGTCACCGAAGATCGACAGCCCGTGGCTTTCCGCCTCGTCCGCCAGGCCTCGCCCGGGCCGGACCGCGGACGCAACGCCGAGCGCCCCAGCTCCGGCGAGAAGCGAGCGACGACGCATTCCGACCTTCACCGCGGTGAGCCCGTCTTTGCGGCGAGCGTCTCGTCGTACCACCAGACGGTCGGGAAGCCGGAGCCGCCATACTCGGGCAGCTTCTCGGGCCGGCCGAAGCGGTTCCAGCGCGCCGTCCGGGTGACGCGCGAAGACCATTGCGGCACGACGAAATCATGCGCCAGCAGCACGCGATCCAGGGCCCGGGTGGCGGCCACGAGCTCCGGCCGGTCCTTCGCATAGATGATCCGCTCGATCAGGGCGTCGACCGCCGCGTCCTTGATACCTGCGAGATTGCGCGATCCCGGCCGGTCCGCCGCAGCGGAACCCCAGAACTCGCGCTGCTCGTTACCCGGGGAGAGCGACTGCGCCCAGACGGTTGTGGTTACATCGAAGTCGAAGGAGCGGAGCCGGTTCTGGTACTGCGCCGCATCCACGATCCGGACATCCACCCCGATCCCGATGCGCTCGAGAGCGCCCTTGTAGGGGAGGACAAAGCGTTCGGTGTTCTGGTCGAAGCCGAGGAACTCGGCCCGGAACGGCTCGCCCGTGCGCTTGTCGACAAGTTGCCGACCCTTCAACTCGTACCCGGCTTCGCCGAGCAGCCGTACGGCTTCCCGAAGATTGTTGCGCACCGCCTCCGGGCTTCCGTTCACCGGGTTTCGGTACGGCGTCGTGAACACCGAGGGCGGGACCTTGTCCTTCACGCTGTCCAGGATTTCCCGTTCAGGCCCCTCAGGGAGGCCTGAGGAGGCGAGGTCCGTTCCGAAGAAGTAGGAATCGATGCGCTGATACAGGCCGTAGAACAGCGTGCGGTTCGTGTCCTCGAAGTCGAAGGCCAGGTTGAAGGCGCGCCTCACTCGTGGATCGGCGAAGCGAGGCCGGCGCAGATTGAACACGAAAGCTTGCATTACGCCGGAGGAGCGAATCGGAAACTCCTCCTTGACGACGCGTCTCTCGGACACGGCCGGAAAGTCATAGGCCGTCGCCCAGTTGCGGGCGCTGTTCTCGGCCCGGAAATCGAGACGGTCGGCCTTGAACGCCTCGAGCAGCACGGTCGAATCGCGAAAGTACTCGAACCGGATCTCGCGGATGTTGTTGCGCCCGACATTCACGTTCAGGTCCCGCGCCCAGTAATCGGGCACGAGCTCATAGACGGCGAAGCGGCCCGGATCGAAACTCTTCAGGCGGTAGCGACCAGATCCCAGCGGCGGCTCCAGCGTCGTGGATTTGGGATCGCGCTTCTCGCCGTTCGGAGCCGTCCCCGTCCACCACGCCTTCGGCAAGACCGGCATCTGACCGACGATCTGAGGAAGTTCGCGGTTGCCCTTCTCGGAGAACGTGAAGGTCACCTCGTGGGGACCCGTCTGCTCCACCTTGGCGACGTTGTGATAGTAGAAGGCGTAAGTGGGCCGGGTCGATTTCAGCGTCTCGAAGGAGAAGATCACGTCGGCAGGCGTGATCGGCGAGCCGTCATGGAACTTCGCCTCGGGCCGCAGGCGATAGCTGACTTCCGCGAAATCGGCAGGATAGCTCAGCGCCTCTGCGATCAGCCCGTATTCGGTCGCAACCTCGTCCTCCGAGGCAACGAGAAGCGTGTCGTAGAGCAGGCTCTCGATCCCGTTCTCCAACTCGCCTTTCACGCCTTCGACGAAGGGATTGAAATTGTCGAACGTGCCCTGAGCACCAAGTCGGAGCAGGCCACCTTTCGGCGCATCGGGCCGGACATGCTCGAAATGCTTGAAGCCGGCCGGGTATTTCGGCGTGCCCAGGAGGGACACGGCGTGGCGCCAGACCTTTTCCTCGGCCAGGGATCGAGCCGGCAGCCCGGCAATGGCGGCCGTACCGGCGAGCCCGGCGAGGCGCAGGATCTCGCGCCGGTTATTCCCGATTGCGGAAAACGACTTTGAAATCATGGTCAGACCCGGCCGCAAGAATGTGTCGGGTTTGAGATCAGGGAACGAAAAAGGCCCGCGACGGAGGTCGCGGGCCTGTCTCTATCACTGGGGCTTCTGCTCCGTCTGGGGCGGCGTCACCTGTGCCGGGTCGGCCGGCTGTGTCGGAGACGGCTGCTGCTGAGCGCCAGGCTGGGTTTGGCTCTCGGCCGGCTGCGGGTTGGCTTGCAGCGGCGCGGGCGCCGGCTCGGCGCGCTGCCCCGGCATCGAAGGCGTGGGCTGCTGCTGGGTCTGCGACGGGCCGGGCGCCGCGGCAGGCTCTGCGGCCGGAGCGGCCTCGACCGCCGGCAGCGGAACAGGGCTATCCGACAGCGTCTGCAGGTAGCGGATCAGGTCGGCCCGCTCCTTCGGGTTCGAGATGCCGGCGAATGCCATGATGGTGCCGGGCACGAAGCCCTTCGGGTTGGCCAAGAAGTGGTCGAGATCGTCGAAGGTCCACTCGCCGCCCTTCGCCTTCAGGGCAGCGGAGTAGTTGAACCCTTCATGCGCGCCCTTCGGATGACCGATTACGCCAAAGAGGCCCGGGCCGATCTTGTTCGGGCCGCCCTTCTCGAGAACGTGGCAGGCGAGGCACTTCTTGGCGGAAGCCTGGCCCTTTGCGGGATCTGCGCTGGCGAGACGCACCGGAAGCGGCTCGGCCTGAGCCTGCTGGTCGCTCCCCCCGGCCGAAGCACCGGCCTCGGGCGCGGGAAGGTCATAGCCCGGCACCGCCGGCTTCTTCGGCGTGTAGAGGATCTCCGAGAAGATGTTCAGGCCCATGGCGAGCAGAAGTGCCCCGAGGACCGCACCCGCGATCTTGTTGCCGAGCAGCGGGTCCCGGCCGCCGCCGTGGGTCCCGCCCACCGAATCCATAGCCATGTCTACGTTCGCACTCCTGCCTCGACGGAACGCCAAGCCCGCGGCGCCGGTTGCTTAGCCGCATTTCCGCCGGATTGACAACGGTTCCAGACTACGCGCGTGGTCGCAGCGCTCGGATGACAACGCTGCGCGCGGCTGTTACAGCCCGGCGACTTTCCAAGCACCTGCCGTGTCAGACCCGCTCGTCCTCATACCGGCGCGCATGAGCGCCACGCGCCTGCCCGGCAAGCCGCTCGCCGAAATAGCGGGCGAACCCATGATCGTCCATGTCTGGCGACGTGCGTTGGAATCGGGCATCGGCCCTGTCGTCGTCGCGGCCGACGCGCCCGAGATCCTGGACGCCGTACGTGTCGCAGGCGGCCGGGCTGTCGCGACCCGTCCCGACCATGCCTCCGGCTCGGACCGGATCTGGGAAGCGGTCGAGATGGTCGATCCGGAAGGACGCCACGACCTGATCGTCAACGTGCAGGGCGACCTGCCGACCATCGATCCGGGCATTATCGCGGCCTGCATCGCCCCGCTTGCCGACCCGGAGGTCGATATTGCGACGCTTGCGGTGGTGATCACGCGTGACGAAGAGAGGACGGCCTCCTCAGTCGTGAAGCTGGTGGGCAGCGAGGTGGCGACCGGCCGACTGCGCGCGCTCTACTTCACACGCGCTACGGCGCCTTGGGGCGACGGGCCGCTCCTCCACCACATCGGCCTCTATGCGTATCGCCGGCGCTCGCTCCAGCGCTTCGTGACGCTCCCTCCCTCCCCGCTCGAGCAGCGCGAGAAGCTGGAACAGCTCCGGGCTCTGGAAGCCGGCATGCGGATCGATGCGACGATCGTCGACACGGTGCCGCTCGGCGTTGATACGCCGGACGATCTCGAGCGGGCCCGGGCGATTCTGTCCGGCAGGACTTTACGGTGATGGCAAAGATATCCTTCCAGGGCGAGCCCGGCGCGAACTCGCATACGGCCTGCTCGCAGGCCCGGCCCGACCATGAGCCCCTTCCCTGCGCGACCTTCGAGGACGCCTTTGCGGCCGTGAACGAGGGCGAGGCGGAACTCGCCATGATCCCGATCGAGAACTCGATCGCGGGACGCGTGGCGGACATCCACCATCTTCTGCCGACCTCCGGCCTCCACATCGTCGGCGAACACTTCCTGCCGATCCACTTCGACCTGATGGCGCTGCCGGGCGTGGTCGCGGAGGAGCTGAAGACGGTTCACAGCCACATCCACGCGCTCGGGCAGTGCCGCAAGATCATCCGCCGGCTCGGCCTCAAACCCGTCGTGGCGGGCGACACCGCAGGCTCCGCCCGCGAGGTTGCGCAGGCAGGCGATCGCACGCGCGCCTCGCTGGCGCCGCGCATGGCCGCCAAGATCTATGGCCTGAACGTCTTGGCCGAGGATGTCGAGGACGAGGCCTCGAACACGACGCGGTTCATTGTCCTCTCGAAGGAGGAGCGCTGGGCGCCGGCTGGAAACGGCCCGACCGTCACGAGCTTCGTCTTTCGGGTGCGCAACCTGCCGGCGGCGCTCTACAAGGCCCTCGGCGGCTTTGCGACCAATGGCGTCAACATGACCAAGCTCGAATCCTACATGGTCGAGGGCCAGTTCACGGCAACCCAGTTCTACGCCGAGGTCGACGGCCACCCGGACGATGCGGCCCTCTCTCGCGCGCTCGAGGAACTCGCCTTCTTCTCGCGTGAATTCCGGATCCTCGGCGTCTTCCCGGCGCATCCCTTCCGGAAGAGCCTGGACACGAGCACCTGATGGATAGCGGGCGGATCCATCGGGTGAGCGGCCTCGACCTCCACGTGGTCGAGGCCGGACCCGAGGATGGACCGCTCGTCATCCTGCTGCACGGCTTCCCGGAGTTCTCCTATGGCTGGCGCCATCAGGTCGGGCCGCTGGCCGAAGCGGGTTTTCGCGTGGCCGTTCCCGACCAGCGCGGCTATGCGAGAAGCGACAAGCCGGCCGGGATCGGGGCTTATCGCCTGCCGATCCTCGGGTCGGATGTGATCGGCCTCGCGGACGCATATGGGCACGATCGCTTCCATCTGGTGGGACACGATTGGGGCGGCATCGTCGCCTGGTGGGTTGCGGCAGCGCATCCGCAGCGCATTGAACGCCTTGCGATCGCGAATGCGCCGCACCCTGACGTCGTCTGGCCGTTCATCCGGCGCCATCCGACGCAGCTCCTGCGCAGCTACTATGTCGCCCTCTTCCAGATGCCCGGCCTTGCCGAGCGGCTGCTCGCGGCGGGCGATTATCGCGCGTTGCGCCGCGCCCTGACGGCAACGAGCAGGCGCGGCACGTTCTCGGACGAGGATCTGGATCGCTATCGCGAGGCTTGGTCCCAACCCGGCGCGATCACCGCGATGCTGAACTGGTACCGTGCCCTCGTGCAGCGGAAGACGCCGCCCGTCGGCCGCGTCCGCGCGCCGACCCGCATCTTCTGGGGCAAGCGGGATGGGGCGCTCGCGTCAGGTCTGGCAAAGGCGAGCCTCGCGATGTGCGATGCGGGCGCGATCACGTGGTTCCCGGACGCGAGCCACTGGGTGCAGCACGAAGAACACCTCTCCGTCAGCGCGGGCCTCCTCAGCCACCTTCGGGCGTAAGAGGTGCGGGCCGGACAGGCTCGTCCGGCCGCTTGCACGACCGCGTCTACTTGGCGGCCGACTTCTCGAAGAAGCTCGGATCGAACAGGCCATCCAGCGGCGCGGCCTTGTCGAGCGTGCCGATCGAGACCTGGTAATCCTGCATCTTGGCCGTGGCGTCCACGATGACGCGCGGGTCGGTCACGAAGCGGGAGGCTGGCGAGGTCAGCGCCTTCCTGATCGTCGCAAGATCGACGATGCCCTTTCCGAGCGCCGCCTCGACGAAGGGAGCTGCCTCGTCAGGCTTGTCCTTGAGCAGCTTCTCCGCCTTCACGAGAGCATCCACCAACCCCTGGACCTTCTCGGGATGGGCCTTGGCAAAGGCAGGGGTCACGGCGACTACCGTGCCGGGCTGAGACGGGAACATCTGCCCCCCGGTCGCGACGAGCTTGATGTTGGGATTGCGGCCCTGGACGATAGTCAGGGCAGGCTCGCGAATGGCCGCGCCTTCGACCGCGCCGACGAGCACAGCCTGCTGCGTGGCGTCGATGCCCATCGAAACGATCTCGGCATCGGCCTTGTCGGCCTTGGCGACCTGCCAGAGCCAGTGCTGCAAGGTGGTGTTCGGGACGGATCCCGGGGGCTGGGCGGCGAGCCGCGCCGGCTTTCCTTCCTTCGCCCGGTAATCCTTCAGGGCCTGCGCAGGCGCGACGCCCTCCTTGAAATACGAGGCGAGCTTCGGCCCGGCGACGAAAACCATTTCCTCGACCGCCGTCGCGGTGACGACCTTCGATTCGATCCCCTTCGCGCGCGCCACGGCGAGCGGCATGACGCCCGCCACGTAGATGTCGATCGTGCCCGAGGCGAGCGCCTGGATCATGTTCGGCCCGGACTCGAACACAGTAAACTTCAGGTCGAGGCCGGCCTCCTTGGCCCACCCCTGCCCGTTCGCCACGAAGATCGGGGCGGCACCCACGATGGGAATGACGCCGACCCGCGCGGGGACGGTCTGGGCGGAGGCGGCAGAGACGGCCAGCGCGGCGCCGGCGGCCGCCGCGAGAAAGCTCTTGAGCATGGAAGATCCCTGAATTCGGAATCCACATAGGGACCTCGGAAGCAAAATCAAATATCGCCGTCGAATTGTGATTTACGGCCGTCAGCGGGCCTGTCCGTGGTACTCCGGGTTAGGCCGCATATCGACCGCGGATGCCATGCGGTTCGACATGTTGAAGAATGCGGCGACCGCGCCGATGTCCCAGATGTCGCGCTCGCCGAAGCCGGATGACCGCAAGGCCGCCCGGTCCGCCTCCTCGATCGCCCAAGGCGTGTCGGTCAGCTTCACGGCGAAATCCAGCATCGCCCGGTGCCGGGGCGAGAGCTCCGCCGCCCGGTAGTTCATGACCATGAGCTCTCCCAGAACCGGATCTCCCGAGAGCTGGCGGACCGCGGCGCCA
Organism: Enterovirga sp. CN4-39; assembly: GCF_049446235.1. NCBI lineage: Bacteria > Pseudomonadati > Pseudomonadota > Alphaproteobacteria > Hyphomicrobiales > Methylobacteriaceae > Enterovirga > Enterovirga sp. CN4-39. The sequence goes on from NZ_JBMSEF010000011.1 coordinate 49,674, forward strand.
TGCGCCGTGAGGCAGTAATAGCAGCGGTTCTGGCTCGAGACCGCGACGGCGATCATCTCGCGCTCGAGCTTGGACAGCCCGGACGGAGCCAACATCAGGTCATTGTACATGGCCGCGAACGCTTCGAGCTTCGCGTTGTCATGCGCGTAGGAGGCAAGCACGTTCGGCACATAGCCGATCTTTTCGTCGCACTTGGCGAAGTAGCCCTCCATCTCGGACGAGAGCTCGCCGCGGGGCAGGTCGAGCGCCATCGGGCGATCGTCCACCTGCCGGGCCGGCCGCTCGCCCACCTCGGGCTTCCTCCCCTCCTTCGCGCCACGGTCCTGATGCTCGCGCTGCGGCTTAGCCTTCGCCATCCCGGCCTCCCTGTCTGCCGGAGAGGATAGACGACGCCGGTTGCCGCCGCGACCGCAGAGGGGGTGTCACATCTCTGCAATCGCGATTTGACATGAGGGAGGAACCGAACCCGAATCTCAGGGTGGGACGTGCAGGCTCAGAACCGCCGCTACCGCGCCGTCTTCATCTCGGACGTCCATCTCGGGACCCGAGGCTGTCAGAGCGCCCTGCTCCTCGACTTCCTGCGCGAGGTCGAGAGCGACACGATCTACCTCGTCGGCGACATCGTGGATGCCTGGCGCCTCAAGCAGAGCTGGTTCTGGCCGCAGGAGCACAATGACGTCGTCCAGAAGCTGCTGCGCAAGGTCCGCAAACATGTCCGGCTGATCTACATCCCGGGCAACCACGACGAATTCCTGAAGGATTATCTCGGCACCCATTTCGGCGGGGTCGAGGTGGTGTCACGGGCCATTCACGTCGCAGCCGACGGCCGGCGCTATCTCGTGGTGCACGGCGACGACTTCGATGTCGTCGTGCGGCATGCGCGATGGCTCGCGCTCCTCGGCGACTGGGCGTACGAGGCCGCCCTCCTGGTCTCCAGCTACATCAACCTCGCCCGCCGGCATCTCGGCCTCACCTACTGGTCGCTCTCCCAATGGGCGAAGCTGAAGGTCAAGAACGCCGTCAGCTTCATCGGCGATTACGAGGCGGCCCTCGTGAACGAGGCGAGGCGGCACGGCGTCGACGGCATCATCTGCGGGCACATCCACCACGCCGTCATCCACGACCACCTCGGCATCCGCTACATGAATTGCGGCGACTGGGTGGAGAGCTGCACCGCTCTCGCCGAGACCTATGACGGCGAATTCGAGCTGATCCGCTGGACGGCGCTGACGCCGCGGCAGGCCAGGCTGAAGCTCGCTGCCCCTCACGCGGAAGCGGCTGCGGCCTGATGCGCCTGCTCGTCGCGACCGACGCGGCAGCCCCCCAGGTGAATGGGGTCGTGCGGACGCTCGACGAGACCGCCGCCGCTCTCGCCCGGGTGGGCGTCCAGACGACGTTCCTGACGCCGGCCGCCTTCGCGGCCGCGCCGATGCCGACCTATCCGGAGATCCGCCTCTCCTTCGCGACGGCAGGCCGGGTCGCCTCCTTCGTGCAGGAGAAGGGATTCGACGCGATCCACGTCGCGACCGAAGGCCCCATCGGCATGGCGGCGCGCAGGTTCTGCCTTCGCAACGGCCTCGCCTTCACGACGAGCTACCACACCCGCTTTCCCGAATACCTCCGGGTCCGGGCGCCGATCCCTCTCGCCTGGAGCTACGCTTGGCTGCGGCGGTTCCACAATGCGGGTTCCGCCACCATGGTGTCGACCGCCAGCCTCGCGCGCGAGCTCGAAAGCCGCGGCTTCGAGCGGCTGAAGGTCTGGGCGCGAGGCGTGGACACGGCGCTGTTTCGCCCCCGCTCCGCCACCCTCGGCCTGCCCCGCCCCATCTTCCTCTTCGTCGGCAGGCTCGCGGTGGAGAAGAATCTTCCGGCCTTTCTCGCCCTCGACCTGCCGGGAACCAAGCTCGTCGTCGGCGACGGCCCGCAGCGCACCTTCTTGCAGTCGGCGCATCCCGAGGCCGTCTTTCTCGGTCTCCGAACGGGAGAGGATCTCGCCCGCATCTTCGCGTCAGCGGACGCTTTCGTGTTTCCGAGCCTGACCGACACCTACGGGATCGTGCTTCTCGAAGCGCTGGCCTCGGGTGTTCCCGTCGCCGCTTTTCCGGCCCCGGGCCCACGGGACGTGCTCGCCGGCAGCGGCGTGGCCGTGCTCGATCATGATCTCCAAGGGGCGGCCCTTGCGGCGCTCCGGATCCCGCGGGAGCGCTGCCGGGTGTTTGCGCTCCGCCATTCGTGGGAGGAAAGCGCCAGCGCCTTTCTCTCGCATGTTGTCCCTCTCAGGGAGCCGGTGTCGACGCCTCGTGCACTCGTGCTACGCTCGGCCGGCTAGGCGAGCGCCATGTCTGAACCGCGTGAGTTGGAGTTGAAGCTGGAGGTGGGCCCGAAGCAATTGGCCCGCCTGCGGACGCACATGGCCAAGACGCTGGGCGAGCCTGCAGCGCGAAAGCAGCTGAACTCCGTCTATTTCGACACGCCCGATCAAACCCTGCGGAACGAGGGCCTCAGCCTTCGGCTCCGCTCCGCCGGCGGGAAGGTCGTCCAGACCGTCAAGCGGGCGGATAACGGGCCCGGTATCGGTCTCTTCGACCGGTCGGAGTGGGAGACTGAGGTCGCAGGCGAGGAGCTCGACCCGGCGGCGGCAGCCGAGACGCCCCTGAAAAAGCTGCTCGGCCGGGACGGGGTCGGAAGGCTCCAACCCATGTTCTCGGTCGAGGTCGAGCGCACGACCTGGGAAGTGGAGAGCGACGCGGCCTCGATCGAGGTCGCGCTCGACGCGGGCACGATCGCTTCAGACGGCACCGGGCGGATGATCGCCGAACTCGAACTCGAGCTGAAGCGCGGCAGCGCTGCCGATCTGTTCGCCCTCGCCCGAGGTCTGGAATCCGCCGGCAGCCTGAAGATCGGCATCTTTCCGAAATCCGAGTACGGCTACCTTCTCGCCTCGGGTGGCAAGAGGCCGGAATTCCACAAAGCGGAAGCGGTGAAGCTCCGGCGAGGCACCCCGACGGCAGATGCCGTCGCAGCGATCATCCGCGCCTGCATCCGCCATTTCCGCCTGAACGAGGCGGGCGTCGTCGAGGCGCGGCGCATGGAGGCGCTGCACCAGGCGCGCGTCGCGATACGCCGGCTCCGCTCCGCCCTGTCGCTGTTCAAGGATCTTCTGGCCGACCCGGAGTCACAGAGGATCCGCGAATTGCTGCGCGGCTTCTCGAGCCACCTCGGAGAGGCCCGCAACCTCGACGTCTACCTTGCGCGAGCCGAAGCGCCCGAGGAGGGCCAGCCTGAACCGGACCCGGACTGGATCGCGAAACTCAGGGCGGATCGCGAGGCCGCCTATGATCGGGTCGCCAAGGCGTTTGCGTCGAAGCGCTATCGCGGCCTCATGCTGGATCTGCTTGCCTGGGCCGAGGACGGGGCTTGGCGCAAGGCGGAGGATGCGCGTCTCGCGCGGCCCGTAGAAGAACTGGCCGCCGCGATCCTCGACAAGCGCCGTCGCCGGGTCAGGCGAAGAGGTCGCGATCTCGCTGGGATCGACGCGGAGGCGCGCCATCAGGTCCGAATCGAAGCGAAGAAACTGCGCTACGCGGCCGAATTCTTCTCAGGCCTGGTCGAGGGCAAGAAGGACAAGAAGAGGCTCAAGGCCTTCCTTTCGGCGACCGAGCACCTCCAGGAAGCCCTCGGCGAGCTGAACGACTTCGAGACGGCGAAGGCGCTCCATGCCGATCATGCGGAGGAGGGAACCCTCGCGCTGGAAGCCGTGCTCGACGAGGAGAGCCGCGAACAGGAGCTGCTGGAGGCCGCGGTCGCGGCGCATTCCAGCTTCTCGGACAAAAAGCCTTTCTGGCGCGACTTCGCCTGAGCACGAGCGCGGGTCAGGCAGGACGCCGGAGAAGCGAGAGCCATACGCCGCCGCCGATGAGGACAGCGCCGGATGCGCGGCCGAGGAGCCTGGCCCGCGCGGGCTTCATGAACCACGTCCGGCCAAGGCCCGACGCCACGGCCCAGCAGGCGTCCAGCGCCGCCGCCATCAGCACCGAAACCGCGCACATCACCAGGAGCTGAACCTCCGCAGGCAGGTTGGGGTCGACGAATTGCGGCAGGAAGGCGGTGAAGAACGCGATCGTCTTTGGGTTCGACAGGGCGACCAGAAAACCACGCCAGAAGTAGACCTTGTCGGGCGGCGAGGCGAGCTGCGCGGCCTTCCCGGCACCCCGCCAGGCCTGGATTCCAAGCCAGATAAGGTAGGCGGCTCCGGCCCAGCGGATGACCTCGAACAGCAGCACCGAGCTCTTCAGGACCCAGCTCAGGCCGAACGCGATCGAACCCACGAGCAGGCCGTTGCCGATGACGGTCCCGAGTACCGTAGCGAGTGCCGCCCTCGGGCCCCGGGTCGCGCCCGTCGCGATGACCAGCGTCACGATCGGTCCCGGGGTAACGATCAGGACAAAGGTGATCAGCAGGAAGGCGAGGAAGAGTTCCGGGTTCAGCATTGGCCAGGTCCCGACCGCGAAGCTATCGATCCCAGCCATCCACACGGCGGCGGCCGACGCAACAAGCAAAGACGGCTGCGTGCCGTCCCGGCCTTACACCATCCCGAGGGCCTGCATATAAAGTTCGAGTATTGCCTCTTCTTCCTGCCGCTCGGCATGATCCTTCTTGCGGATGCGTAGGATCTGGCGCACGGCCTTGGCATCGAAGCCGCGGCCCTTCAGCTCGGCGAAAACATCCTTGATGTCTCCCGCGATACCGGCCTTCTCCTCCTCGAGGCGTTCGATCCGCTCGATGAACTGCTTCAGTTCGTCGGCTGCGACACCGGTATCCGCGACGTCTGCGGCCATGATCCACCAACTCCTACACCCGGCGGGGCGCCGGTCGACGATTCGAAAAGCAAAGATGCGGCCTGCCCGCCCGGACCCCGCGTCGTCAAGGCCACAAAGGCGCGTCACCCTGCCCGACGGATTTGTGCTAGGCTGAGAAGATGCTCGACCACCCGACTCGCGACGCCGGCTTTGCCGTTTACGTGCACTGGCCGTTCTGCCTCGCGAAGTGCCCCTATTGCGACTTCAACAGCCATGTCCGGCAGACCGGGATCGACGAGCCGCGCTTCGCGTCCGCCTTTGCGCGCGAGATCGCGCATGCGGCTTCGCTCACGCCCGGCCGCACGGTCACCAGCATTTTCCTCGGCGGCGGCACGCCGTCGCTGATGAAGCCGGAGACGGTCGGGGCCGTCCTAGACGCGATCGGAGCGGCGTGGGCGGTCGCGCCCGACGCCGAGGTGACGCTCGAGGCGAACCCGACCAGCGTCGAGGCCGAGCGCTTCCGCGGCTACAGGGCCGCCGGGGTGAACCGCCTGTCGATCGGCGTGCAGGCCCTGAACGACGCGGATCTCAGCCGGCTGGGCCGGATGCATTCGGTGGCCGAGGCGCTCGCCGCGGTCGAGATCGCGCGCAAGACCTTCGACCGCTACTCCTTCGACCTGATCTACGCCCGGCCCAACCAGTCTCCGCAGGCCTGGGCGGCCGAGCTTCGCGAGGCGATCGGCCATGCGGCCGAGCACCTGTCGCTCTACCAGCTCACGATCGAGCCGGGCACCTGGTTCGAGAAGCTCCATGCGGCGGGCCGCCTGACCGTGCCGGATCCGGAAGCAGGCCGAATCCTCTACGATCTGACCCAGGAAGTCTGCCAGGCGGCCGGCATGCCCGCCTACGAGATTTCCAACCACGCGCGCCCAGGGGCCGAATCCCGGCACAACCTCGTCTACTGGCGCTACGGCGAATATGTCGGCGTGGGCCCCGGCGCTCACGGCCGTGTCGTCGCCCCAAATGGCCGGATCGCGACTGCGACGGAGCGGCATCCCGAGACCTGGCTCGACCGGGTGGAGAAGCACGGGCACGGGCTCACCGAGTTCACGACGCTCACCTCCGAGGAAGCGGCAGATGAGTTCCTCCTCATGGGGCTCCGCCTGCGCGAGGGCATCGACCCTGAGCGCTATCGCGCCTTCGCGGGACGGCGCCTCGATTCCCGCCGCGTGTCGGACCTGGTCGGAGACGGCCTGATCGCCGGCCATCTCGGGTCGCGCATTGCCGTGACGCCCGCGGGATTCCCGGTTCTGGACGCGGTCGTGGCCGATCTCGCCGCCTGATCGCGGCAACCCAGGCTTAAGCCGCGAGGGGTTAGTTTCCGTCGACTTGGCTCGAAAGAGGCGAAGGGCGGGATGCAGTATGGGACGGGCTTGCCGCTGGAGAGAGACGCCGGTCCGGCGCGCCTCTACATGCAGGCGGCACGGATGGCCGGCATCGGCGGCTGGGAATGCGATCTGGCAACCGGGCGGCTGACATGGACCGAGGAAGTCCATCGGCTCTTCGAACATCCGGTCGAGGCATGTCCCCAACGGGCCGCGATCCTCAGCCTCTACACGGACGAATCGCGGGACGAGATGGAGTTCCTGCGCGCACGCACCATCGCAACCGGATGTAGCTTCACGCTCGATGCGCGCATTCGAACCACGCGCGGCGAGCCTCGATGGATGCGACTATCGGCGGGGATCGAGCACCGGGACGGGCGGCCCGTTCGGCTCTTCGGCGCCAAGCAGGACATCACGCGTGAAAAGGAGGCCTGGGCTCGCCTTCGTGGCCTGGCAGATTACGACCCTCTGACGGGTCTCCTCAATCGCCGTGTCTTCGATACCCGCTACCGGCAGGTAGTTGCTGACGAGATCCGCCACGGCGATGTCGCCGCACTGGCTCTGATCGACCTCGACAATTTCAAGCAGATCAACGACCGCTACGGTCATGCGGCGGGAGACGAGTGCCTCAGGCAAGTCGCGGAGCGGCTGCGAAAGAATCTTCCCGATGCGGACACGCTGGCGCGCATCGGCGGAGACGAGTTCGCGGTCCTGCTGCGCGCGCCCCTCGAGCCGGCGAGGACCCGCTCCGTACTGGAACGAGCGCGCAACGCCCTGCGCGAGCCCATCCTGTGGAACCGCCATCTCGTCGACCTCACCGTGTCGATCGGCGCCGCCCCGATCGGTCGCCCGCATCTTCGCAGGCTTTCGGGCCTGTTCGCCGAGGCAGACGAGGCCCTCTACGCCGCCAAATCGGCCGGCCGGAACGGCGTGCGCCTGTTCGGCGATCCCGCCGAACCGGGCAAGGCCGCCCTGCAGGTCACCTGGAGCGGGCCGGCCCTCCGGCCAAGCCGCACTCGCAGAGCGAGCTCAGCCCGCGGAGGCAAATGATCTTGGGGCCGGACTGATCGCGACGGCCCCCTCGCCCCGGACCTCATTGACGGCGAGCGCGCGCTCGTTCGTCCCATCAGGCCTGAAGCGGAACACGCCGTCCACGCCCGAAAACCCCGTCGGGGCCTGGAGCACGGCTTCTGAATACCGCCCTGCGCCCTGCTGCCGGGCCAGTGCCGCAGCAAGCGAGACGGCGTCATAGGCGAGGGTTGCGATGCGGGTCGGCTCCGCATTGAAGCGCGCGCGATATCGCCCGGCAAAGGCCGCAAAGCCGGCCGTGTCCGGCGACGCGAACCACCCGCCCCGTATGGCAGGCACGCTCGCAATCCGGGGATCATTCCACAGCCCGGTCCCGAGCGGCTTAACGCGCGAGGGGTTGAAGCCGGCGGATTGGAGAGCGGAGCCGATGGCCGGCAGGTCGTCGCCGGGGGCGGGGATCAGGATCGCATCGATCTGCCCGGAGAAGAGCGGCGCGAGCCGCGACACGGCGGCAGCCGGCTGGCCCGGCGCATAGCGCTCAAGCCCCGCAACCCGCACGCCCCGACGGGAAGCCGCCTCGCGGAAGGCTCCTTCGACCACCGTGCCGTAGGTCGTCTCCGGAACCAGCGCCGCTATCGAGCGGCGGCCCTGCGACGCCGCGTAATCGATGATGCGGTCGACCTCGTTCTGGGGCAGGAAGCTGAGCAGGTAGACGCCGCGCGAGGCGACGCCGGCATCCGTCGAGAACCCGATGACGGGCTTGCTCTGCCCGCGCGCCACCGTTCCGGCGGCCGCCACGGCCGGCGCGAAGAGCGGGCCGAGAACCAGTTCCGCGCCCTCTCCCAGAGCCGCGTTCGCGGCCTCGCGGGCGCCCTCCGCCGAGCCGCGATCGTCCTTCACCAGGATCGTGAGCTCCGGATTCTGCGTTTCGGACATCGCGAGTTCCGCCGCATTCCGCAGCGAGGCGGCGGCGGAAGCGCCCTGCCCCGTACCGCCCAGCGGCAGGATCAGGGCGACCTTCACGGGTCCGGTGCCGATCGTCGGGCCGGCAGATGGCGGGGTATCCGCGAGGGGGTCGATGGCAGCGCTCGGGCGGCCGCGGCCCGGGTCCATCACGCCGCCGCAGGATGCAAGTGCGGCGGCCGAGGCCCCGAGGAGCCCGGACAGGGCGATTCGTCGCGAGAGGGGGGCGGTCACGGTGTCCTCGTCAAAACCCTTCTCCCCTTCTGACCAGGGTAGACCGGAACATTATCCGGCGACATGGACAAAAAAGGATGAAAGTCCATGCCGTTCCGTTCGGTCGCGCGGCATGGCACACAAGCCCGATGGTCCAGGTCATCGACAATCGCACGCGCCGCCCCGGGCAGGAGGGGCGCCCTGCCCCTGGCCGAGGCCCGGCAACCTTCACGGCCTTTGGCCTGGCGGCCGAGGCACAGCCGATCGCGGCCGGCCTCTATGTCGTCGCAACCCCGATCGGCAATCTCGGCGATATCTCCCTGCGCGCCCTCCAGATCCTCGCGGCCGCGGACGCGGTCCTGGCCGAGGATACGCGGGTGACCCGGACGCTCCTCGCCCATTACGGCATCACGACGCCCCTCGTGAGCTATCACGAGCATTCGAACGAAGCGGTGCGCGAGCGGATGATCCACCGGATCCGCGAAGGGCAGGCGCTCGCGCTCGTCTCCGACGCCGGAACCCCGCTCGTCTCCGACCCCGGGTACCGGCTGGTGGAGGCCGCGATCGCGGAAGGCCTCCCGGTTGTACCCCTGCCCGGCGCCTCGGCCGCTCTGGCCGCGCTCGTCGTCTCGGGGCTGCCGACGGACCGGTTCTTCTTCGAGGGCTTCCTGCCCGCGAGGTCGGCCGCACGAAAGACGCGCCTCGCGGAGCTCGCCGACATTCCTGGGACCCTCGTCCTCTACGAGGCGCCGCATCGTCTGGCCGAGTCGCTGGCCGACGCTGCCGCCGTGCTGGGGCCTCGGGCCGCGACGGTCGCGCGCGAATTGACGAAGCTCTACGAGACCGTGCGGCGCGGGACGCTGGCCGAACTCGCGGCCGCCTATGCGGAGGAGCCGCAGCCGAAAGGCGAGATCGTGCTTCTGATCGCGCCAGCCACTGCCGAGACGCGCGAGGCCGAGACGCGCGCCACGATGGACGACAAGCTGCGCGAGGCGATGAAGCAGCATAGCGTGAAGGACGCAGCCGCCCTCGTGGCCGGCGAGACGGGACTGCCGAAGCGCGACGTCTATGCACGCGCGCTCGCGCTCTCGAAGGAAGCGCTGGGGTGAGGACGGCCGCCGGCCGCCGCGTCTTCACCTATCTGCGGGGCCGCGGGGCCGAGCGCGTGGCGCTCCTGTGGCTGTTGGCCCAGGGATACGTCCCCCTCGCCCGCCGCTATTCCGCCGCGGGCGGCGAAATCGACCTCATCGTCCGGCGCGGCGGCACGATCGCATTCGTCGAGGTGAAGGCCCGCGCGAGCATGGAGGCGGCGCTCGGCTCCATCGATGGCGCGAAGCGGCGCCGCTTCGGCCGCGCCGCCCGGGCCTGGCTGACGCGCAACCCCAAACTCGCCGGGCTCACGCTGCGGGCGGACGCCGTCTTCCTCGCGCCGGGGTCGTTTCCCCGGCACATGCCGGGAGCCTTCCAGCTCGATCTCGGCGGCTAGCCCTGGGGCAGGCCGAGATGCGCCCGGAAGCGGTTCTTCACATGGACCGCGTCGCGGGAAGGGAGCGAGCGCGGGGGGTTCTCGGGGGATATCCTGACCACCAAGAGACGCGGCCCCTCGGCAGGACGGCCGAGCGAGGCACTGGCCGCGGCGATCTGGTCAGCCGTCCGCAGCGTTCGAGCCTCGGCAAAGCCGCAGGCCTCGGCGATGCCGACCAGGTCGACGCTGGCCGTGTGGCTCGCCTGCATGCCGGTCTCGGCATAATGCTGGTTGTCCAGCACGGCGATCGTGAGGTTCCGGGGCCGGGCGACGCCGATCGTGGCTAGCGCCCCGAGCCCCATGAGTTGCTCGCCATCCCCCGTCACCACGAGCACCGGGCGACCGGGCTGGGCCTGCGCGAGGCCGAGACCGACCAGCGCGGCGCCGCCCATCGCGCCCCACAGATAGAAATTCCCGTCATGGTCGCCCGCGGCATGGACGTCGTAGGTGGGCGAGCCGAGGCCCGTGACGACCAGGAGGTCGCCGCGCTCGGCCAATAGTGCCGCGACGGCCTCGCGACGGTCCAGCAATCCCTGTTCAGGCATGGCGCTCACCACTTCTTTCGGCCGAGAAGCCGCTGGCCGAGAAGAACCGCGACCTGCCCGTCAGCCTCGTAGGCGAGGGCGGCGGCCGCCCCCACGGTCTCGACCAGATCCTCCGGCGTCTCCGCCCGCATCACGCGGACGCCCATCGCCTCGAGCGTCGGCTGCGTTGCCCGGCTCATCGGGACCTGCCACGGATTGAACTCCGCCCATTCGCCCCGCATCGTGACCAGCATCAGGAGCGGGAAGCGGCCGATCGCGGGCAGCGACAGCATGTTGATGCAGTTGCCCACGCCGCTCGACTGCATCAGCAGCACGGAGCGTTGCCCGCCGAGCCAGGCGCCGGCCGCAACCGCGATGCCCTCCTCCTCGGTGGTGAGCACGTTGCAGACGACGTCGGGATCGGCTTCGAGCAGCCGGATCAGGGCCGTGTGCCCGGCGTCCGGCACATAGGACATATGTCCGACACCCGCCCCCTTGAGCACCCGGTGCAACTCCCCCGGCCATGCGGCCGGAGCCGCTGACGCGCCTCCTTCGGCTACTGCCCCCACCATCTTTCCTCCCGTTCTGGGCTCTCCCTAATGCGAAGCCGGGCCCGTGGAAATGCCCACCCGCTGGCGCCGGGCGCCCGAGCCGCTATTGTCCGGCGCAACTGCCCGGAGCTTCTCCATGTCCCTCACCGTCGCGGTCCAGATGGACCCGATCCAGACCATCAAGATCGCAGGCGATTCGACCTTCGCGCTGCTTCTCGAAGCCGAGCGGCGCGGCCACCGGCTGCTCCATTACGGGCCCGAGCGCATGTCCATGCGGGATGGCCGGGTGACCGCTCGGGTCGAGGAGCTTCGTGTCCGCGACCAGGAGGGCAACCACGCGACCCTGGGCGAGCCGTTCCGGATGGACCTCGCCGAGGCCGACGTCGTGCTGATGCGCCAGGATCCGCCCTTCGACATCGCCTACATCACGGCCTCGCACCTGCTCGAGCGGATCCACCCAAAGACGCTGGTCGTGAACGATCCGGCCTCCGTCCGGAATGCGCCGGAGAAGATCTTCGTCACGCATTTCCCGCAGCTGATGCCGCCCACCCTGATCAGCCGCGACAAGGCCGAGATCGAGGAGTTCCGCCAGGAGCACGGCGCGGTGGTCATGAAGCCCCTGCACGGCCATGGCGGCGCGGCCGTGATCCGCATCATGCCGGACGATCCGAATTTCGGCTCGGTCTTCGACCTGTTCTCGGTGACGTTCCGGGAACCCTGGGTAATCCAGCGCTTCCTGCCGCGCATCACGGAAGGGGACAAGCGCATCGTGCTCGTGGAAGGCGAGCCGCTGGGCGCCGTGAACCGGGTCCCGGCCGTCAACGACCTGCGCTCGAATATGGTGCGGGGTGGCGCCGCGAACGCGACGGAGCTGACCGAACGCGAGCGCGAGATCTGCGCCACGATCGGTCCCGAGCTCCGGGCGCGCGGACTGATCTTCGTCGGGATCGACGTGATCGACGGCAATCTGACCGAGATCAACGTCACCTCGCCGACCGGCATCCGGGCCATAAGGCGGCTCGGAGGACCAGATATCGCGGCCTCGATCTGGGACGCGATCGAGGGGCGGCTCGGGCGGAGCTGACAGCTCCACCCGCCGACGTCAGCGGGCGGCTTGGCTCGCCCCGAACGCCATCTTCAGGAGGTCGTGCTGGATCGCGACCGGGCTCGCGAGACGGCGCGGACGCGGCGCCTCCTCCGCCTGGGCGATCAGCGTGTCCAGATGGACGACGCGGGCGTGCAGGCGCAGGGACAGGGCGACCAGCTCGCGGAACCGCTCGGGAAGCTCGTCGAATTCCTGCGGGCTGACGCTCGCTTCCTGGGAGGCCAGTCGCACGCGATCCTTCTCGCGCTGGGCCTGCGCGGCCGTGATCTCACCTTCCGCGACCGCCCTCTGGACCAGGAGCCAGGAGGCGATCTGCATCAGCCGGGTCGTCAGCCGCATGCTCTCGCTGGCGTAGGTCAAAGCGCCGGAGCGCCGCAGCCGGCTCGAATCGGCCCGGCCGGCTCCGTCGAGATACTCTGCCGTATCCTCGACAAGCGCCATCCCCTCGCGAAACAGGAGCTTGAACGCTTCTGACTTGACGAAGCTCGCTCCGAACCGGACGAGAGCCGGATCGGCCTCATACGCGAACTCTGGCTGGCTCAACACGTAACGCCCCTCCACGTGACGGATCGCGGCTCGATTCGAGACGGCCGGCGCGAATCCATCGGCGAAGGGCAACTCTAGCGCCGTCAACTCGAAGGCGCCTCGTTTACCCATCGTCAAGGTTAACAGGGCGGGCGAGCTAAAGAAAAGCCGCCCTTTCGGGCGGCTCGAAGTGGTTAACAGGGAGGCATCAAACAGAGTGGCAGGCCACTCGAGATCCAGAAAACTGGACGCATTCAGTTATGAAATGGAAAGCTTAAAGAGCTGTTAAGCTGCCCGATGGTCTGATCCAGAACAGTACAGGCGGGATGCTGGTCTAGGGACTTAGTCTAGGCCTTGAAGAATGCGCTTGCGGCCTCCCGGGAGGCTGCCTTCCGGCGCGCTTCCTCCTCGAGTCGCACGATCTCGGTCTTCAGCAGATCGATCCGTTCCACGAGCTCGTGCTCGGACAGGGCCGAGAGGTCGCAACCCACCTCGTGTGCAACCCGCTTCTTCGGCGTGAAGCCGAATTCGTCCTCGCGCATGGCACCTCTCCCGTTCGCCGAAGGCTCGATTGCGCCGACCCGGCCCTTGCCTATATGAAGGTGCGACTTCCGTCACAATTAGGGACGATGGCTCCGGTCGAGCCGCAGCCGGGGCACGAGCGAGGTCCGGCTGCCGAGGACCGCCCGCGCCCTGCGAGGAGAAGAAGATGTCTCAGACACCGCTCATGCCGAAGGCGACCGCCGTCTGGCTCGTCGAGAATACCTCGTTGACCTTCGACCAGATCGCCGAGTTCTGCCACCTGCACCCGCTGGAGGTGAAGGGCATTGCGGATGGCGAGGTCGCGCAAGGCATCAAGGGCGCCGACCCGATCACGAGCGGCCAGCTGACGCGCGACGAGATCGATCGGGCCGGGCGCGATCCCAATTACCGGCTCAAGATGGCTCCCCCGAAGGTGAAGCTGCCGGAGATGAAGAGCGTGAAGCGCGGCCCGCGCTATACGCCGGTCTCCCGCCGCCACGACCGTCCGAACGCCATTCTCTGGCTGATCCGCAACCATCCGGAGCTCAAGGACGCGCAGATCATCAGGCTCGTCGGGACCACCAAGACGACGATCCAGCAGATCCGGGAGCGCACGCACTGGAACTCGGCCAGCCTCCAGCCGATGGATCCGGTCACGCTGGGCCTCTGCTCGCAGATCGATCTCGATTTCGAAGTGCAGCGCGCCGCCAAGGACCGGCCCGCCGTCGAGGCGGCCGAATCCGGCCAGACGCTGCTTCCGGCCGAGGTGTCGACCGCGGCAGAGCGCCATGGAGACGAGGGCTTCCGGGACATGTCGCCGCGCCGCACCAACGAGGAGGAGAAGATCGACGTCGACTCCGTCTTCGCCAAGCTGAAGCAGCTGAAGCGCACGGAAGAAGACGAAGACGTCTGAGGAGCCCACCATGGAGCTGCGTCGCCTTGGCCGGTCACCTCTGCAGGTGCCGCCGCTCTGCTTCGGCTGCAACATCTTCGGCTGGACGGTGGACGAGGCGACCTCGTTCACGCTCCTCGACGCGCTGCTCGAGCACGGGATCAACTTCCTCGATACGGCGGACGTCTATTCGCGCTGGGCGCCCGGGCACCAGGGCGGCGAGTCCGAGGCGATCATCGGGCGCTGGATGAAGGCGCGCGGCAACCGCGACAGGATCATCCTGGCCACCAAGGTCGGGATGGACATGGGCGAAGGCCGGGTCGGCCTGAAGGCCGGCTATATCGCACAGGCCGTCGAGGCTTCGCTGAAGCGGCTGCAGACCGACTACATCGACCTCTACCAGTCGCATAAGGACGACCCGGAGACGCCGCAGGAGGAGACCCTCGGCGCCTATGCGAAGCTGATCGAGGCCGGCAAGGTGCGCGTGGTCGGCGCCTCGAATTTTTCCGCGGAGCGGCTGTCGGAGGCGCTCCGGCTCGCCGAGACAAAGGGCCTGCCGCGTTACGAGAGCCTGCAGCCCGAATACAATCTTTACGAGCGCTCCGTCTTCGAGGGGCCGCTCGAGCAGGTCTGCCGCGAGAACGAGGTCGGCGTCATCCCGTTCTTCTCCCTCGCGGCCGGGTTCCTGACGGGCAAGTACCGGTCCGAGGCCGATTACGCGAAGAGCCCGCGCGGCGAGCGCTCGATCCCGCGCTACATGAACGAGCGCGGCATGAAGATCCTGGCTGCCCTCGACGAGATCGCGGTCGCGAAGGGCACCGAGCCTGCCGCCGTGGCGCTCGCCTGGCTGATGGCGAAACCCGCTGTCACCGCCCCGATCGCCAGCGCCACCTCCCTGAAGCAGCTCGAGACCTTGGTCGCCGCGACGCGGCTGGCGCTCTCGCCGGACGACATGGCGAGGCTCGACGCCACCGGCCCCTGAGGGCGCATGTCGAACCGGACTGACAGCCCGCTCAGGGCGGAGCGCCACAACGCGGTCCTGGATATCGCAGGCGAAAAGGTCGTGATCGGCTACGATCCGGACGGAGAAAGCTGGTTCGTCCAGACCAGCAGCGTGCCGGGCCTCGCGGCGACCGCCGACACGCGAGAGGAGCTTCTCGACGAGCTCCCGTTCCTCATTCAGCAGGCGCGGCTGCCCTGACGCGAGGTCGTCACGCTGACCGCTTCCGGACCGGGGTCGCCAGTCCGAGGAAGACAAGAAGCGCCTGATTGAGGCGCTGCAGGTCGGCGGGCTTGAGCTTGCCTATGCGTTCACGGAGCTTCGACCGTGGCACTGTGGTCACCTTGTCCACCATCAGCGACGAGGCAGCCCGCAGGCCGTTACGTTCGTTCGGTTCGACGGGGACGCGCAGTAGTGGGGCCTCGGTCGGGTCTGTCGTGAAGGCGCAGACCGTCACCGAACTTGTGCCATCGAAAGCGTCGTCCTGGACGATCGCCACCGGCCGCGGCTTGCCCGCATAGTCTCCCGCCCCGGCTACGGTCCAAACCTCTCCGCGTTTCACTCGGGCTTCTAGTTGGAGATCGAGTCGATGAACGCCTGATCGTCCTCCCCACCTTCGCTTCGCGCCACCGCAGCCGATTGCCGGCGCGCCTCGGCCCTGAATGCCTGCCCTTGGGTATCGGGCACCCAAACCTGAACCGGCCTGAGCCCCTGCTTCCGAAGGCGCTCACGGTGCGCCCTCACCTTCTCACGCGATAGTCGAGGCTTCGGGGTTGCCGTCATGCGCCGCTCCAGGCCCTTACATGTAACCTAGGCGCTGCCTCTCGACTTGGCCATCGCGACCTCACGTGGCCGGCAAGCCATGCGAGGTCAGCGCCTCCGCGATCTCGTCGAAGATCACCGGATCGTCGACCGTCGCGGGCACGGTCCAGCTGTCGCCGTCGGCGAGCTTCTTCATCGTCCCGCGCAGGATCTTGCCCGAGCGGGTCTTGGGCAGGCGCCCGACCGTGATGGCGATCTTGAAGGCCGCGACGGGGCCGATCCTGTCGCGCACGAGTTGGACGAGCTCCGTCTCGACGGCTTGCGGCGCCTTGTCGATGCCGGTCTTCAGCACCACGAAGCCGGCCGGGACCTCGCCCTTCAGCCCGTCCTTCACGCCGATCACGGCGCATTCGGCGACGGCCGGGTGCGAGGCCAGCACCTCCTCCATGGCGCCCGTCGACAGCCGGTGGCCGGCGACGTTGATGACGTCATCCGTCCGGCCCATCACGTAGACGTAGCCGTCCTCGTCCAGGTAGCCGGCATCCGAGGTCGTGTAGTAGCCCGGGAAGGTCGACAGGTAGGTCTGCCGGAAGCGCTCGTCGTCGTTGTAGAGCGTCGGCAGGCAGGCGGGAGGCAGGGGCAGCTTGATGGCGAGCGTGCCCATCTGGTTCGGCGGCAGGGGCTTGCCGCCCTCGTCCAGCGTCTCGAGCAGGTAGCCCGGCATCGGCACCGTCGGCGACCCGCGCTTCACCGGCAGGCCGCCGAGGCCGAGCGGGTTGCCGGCGATCGGCCAGCCCGTCTCGGTCTGCCACCAGTGGTCGATCACGGGCACGCCGAAGGTGCGCTCCGCCCAGGCGACCGTATCCGGATCGGCTCGCTCGCCGGCCAGGAACAGCGCCCGGAAACGGGACAGGTCCCGCTCGCGCACGAGGCGGCCCTCCGGATCCTCCTTGCGGATGGCGCGGAGCGCGGTCGGCGCCGTGAACAGCGTCACGACGTCGTGCTGCTCGCAGACGCGCCAGAACGCGCCCGCATCCGGCGTCCCGACCGGCTTGCCCTCGTAGAGGATGCTGGTCGCGCCGAAAAAGAGCGGCGCATAGACGATGTAGGTGTGCCCCACGACCCAGCCGATGTCGGAGGCCGTCCAGAACACCTCGCCCGGCCTGATCCCATAGAGGTTCGGCATGGACCAGAGCGGCGCGACCAGATGCCCGCCCGTGTCCCGCACCACGCCCTTCGGCCGCCCGGTCGTGCCGGACGTATAGAGAATGTAGAGCGGGTCCGTGGACGCCACCGGCGTGCATTCGGCCGAGACCCCGCGCGCCGCTGCGGCCGCGACCGTCTCGCCCCAGTCGAGATCGCGGCCGGCGTGAAGCTCAGCCCCGAGCTGCGGCCGCTGCAGGACCAGGCAGGTATCGACCTTGTGCTCCGAGAGGCGCAGCGCCTCGTCGAGGAGCGGCTTGTAGGGCACCACCCGGTTCGTCTCGATGCCGCAGGATGCCGTGAGGACGACCTTCGGCCGGGCGTCCTCGATCCGGGCCGCGAGCTCGCGGGACGCAAAGCCGCCGAAGACGACCGAATGCACCGCGCCGAGGCGGGCGGTGGCGTACATGGCGGCGAGCGCCTCCGGGATCATCGGCATGTAGATGACGACCCGGTCGCCCTTTTCGACGCCGAGCTCGGCCAGCACGCCCGCCAGCACCTTCACGTCGGCCAGCATCTCGCCGTAGGAGATGCGCCGCGTCGCGCCCGTCACCGGGCTGTCGTAGATGATGGCCGCCTGCTCCCCCCGGCCGGAAGCGACATGCCGGTCCAGGGCGTTGTGGCAGGTATTGGTCACGCCGCCCGGGAACCAGCGGCCGTAGATGCCTGCATCCGGATCGAAGGCCCGAGCCGGCGCCTCGAACCAGTCGACCGCCCGGGCGGCTTCCAGCCAGAAGCCCTCGCGGTCCTGCGCGGCCCGCGCATAGACCTCGCGATAGCGGCTCCCCGAGAATGCGGTCATGGGCGGCCTCCCTGCCGTGCTTTGCGCAACTATGCGCGAGGGAGTGCCGCCGCGTCTTGCGCTAACGCAAGCCCCGCCGGGTCATCCATTCGGTCAATGAAAAAGGGGCGGCGCTCGTCGCGCCGCCCCCCTGGACCACCCCCAGAGAAGAAGGGGGATTACCGTGGCACGGCGGGCGTCTCGAGGCCGATCAGCTCGTAGAACTTGCTGGCCTGGAAATCGACCGAGAGCGTCGCCACGACGGCGTCGCCGCACCAGTTCGAGCGCCCGGTGCCGTTGATGATGCCGCGGGGATCGCCTGTGTTGATGAAGCACTGCGTCTTGTTCAGGTCCGTGAAGTGCCCGCGCACGTCGAGCGTGAGGGCCTTCCAGGTATAGGACGCGCCGATGTTCCCGTAATTGTAGTCGACGAGGTTGACGCCGCCCTGATGGGCTGCGGTTCGGCCCAGGAAGTAGTGACCGAACTCGCCCGAGACCGAGAAGCCCTCGAGGCCGATGAGGTCTGCCGGGATGACGTACTTGGCCGTTCCCGACACGTAGGTGCCGTCCGCATGGGTGCCGAGCCAGTTGCCCGCGTAGAAGACGTTCGCGCCGATGGAGAAGGCGTCGTTCACGGCCCAGTTCGCCTTGGCGGCGAATTCCAGGAAGTCCGTGTTGGCCAGCGGAGGCGCCCCGAAGAGCGGGGTCTCGCCCGGGTAGTTGTAGTAGATGATGCCGAAGTCGAAGGTCACCGGCCCCCATTTCGGCCGGATACCGGCCGTCAGGTCGAACTCCATCGAGGGCCGCGTCGGCAGATCGACCTTGTAGGTCGCAAAACCCGTGTAGAAGAGATTGTCGAGATACTGGGCCTCGAAATAGGTTTGGCCGCTCTCACGATTGTCGGATTGGCTGATGCCGCGGAAGATGTAGTTCGACTGAATGCGGGCGCCGAACACGAAGTCGATCAAGGGGGCCTCGGCCGGCACCGCCTCCGGCGGCAGAGTCTTCGCCGGCAGGTCGGCGGCCATCACTTGACTGCCCGCCAGGAGCCCAGCCGCAAGCCCCAGCCCGAAAAGTACTTTGCTAACCCGCCCGGACCCCATCTTCAGCTCCTTCGACGCGTCGCGGCGTCTGTGATTTGCTGACCGTGATGGGCGTTTCACAAATCGACAAAGGCAAAGAACGAGCACTTGCCGCCTTATTGAGCAAACAATGTTTTGCTCAACTTGTTCTCAGTCGGATGTTGCAGAACTGCGACACAGATCTGCCACAGCCCTGGCGGGGGCCGCGGCGGCGCGCAAGAAAAAGGGCGCCCAAGGCGCCCTTTCCGACCTGATTCGAGCTGCCTGCAGCGGCTAGTTGCGGGCAAAGCCGGCCGGAGCCGGGCCGACATAGGCCGCGGAGCGGACGAAGCTCGGCGCGCCGACGTGACGCTCGGGCTTGGCGGTCGAGGCCTGCGGCTTTGCCGGCGCGGCAGCGGGCTGCGTGCGCCCGGCCGGGACGGCCGCAGAGGTCCGGCGTGGCGGAAGCGGCGACGCTGCCGAACCCGCGCCGGCGGAACCCTCGGCAGAGGCGGCGTCGGGCTTCTTCGCCGGTTCGCCGCTGCCGAAGACACCACCGAGCATGCGCTCGTAGAACGGACGCTCCTCCGAAGAGGAGGCCTGCGCGGCGGGCTGGGCCTCGGCCCTCGCCACCACGATCGGCGAAGCCTGCGTTGCCTGACCCTCGGCCGTCGCCCGACCAGCGGGCTTGCGGGTGGTGGCTGATGCCAGAACCGTCGTCGCCCGGCCGGACGCGGTGGCGGGCTCGCCGATCGGGATCTCCTGCGGACCCTGCGCCAGGGCCTCGGGACGGCTCACGTCGCCGAGGTTCCGGGGCTTGCGCGTGTCCAGGATCGCGAAGCCGGAATCTCCGCCGAAGGCGGCGAGAGAGGTCTGCCGGAAGCTCTCGTGCTGGCCCCCATCGGAGTAGACGAGGCGCGTGGCCGGGGTGCCCTTCGCGACGAGGTCGGCGACCGCCTGCCGGTCCTGCTCTTCCTTCTGCGCCAGCGCGGGCGCCAGGGTCGGATCGGGGCTGCAGCCGTTCCCGACCGTGTTGAAGGCGTAGCGGCCGCCGCACACGGCGACCTTGGCCTCGCGCTTCGTGATCTCGAAGACGTCGTTGCCTTCCTTGAGGTTGCGCCAGAAGGCGATGTTCGGATCCTTCCGGAACTTCGCCAGGTTCTCGGCCGTCATCTTGAACGGGTAGGCCTGGAACTGGAAACCCCGCTGGCCGCCCGCGAAGGCCTCGCGCGCCAGGGCGTAGACCTCCGCGATGCCCTCGTCCGTCATGGCGTAGCAGCCGCGGGACGAGCAGCTTCCATGCACCATCAGGTAGGAGCCGGTCCCGCCATGGGCGCGGTCATAGGCGTTCGGAAAGCCGGTATCGAAGGACAGGTAGTAGGACGAGTTCGGGTTCATCTGGCCCGGGGTGATCGTATAGAAACCCTCCGGCGCCTGGCGGTCGCCCTCGCGGCGCTTCGGCCCGAGCTGCCCCGACCAGCGGCAGATCGGGTAGGTCTTCAGATGCGCGTATTCGCCGTCGACGGTGCGCTTCCAGACCTCGAGCTCGGATTCCTTCTTGAAGACGCGGACCAGGATGGGGTCGCTCTTCGACATGCCCTTCGAGGCCATCAGGGCCTGGGTCTGGGGCGGAATCGGCGCAAGCGACCGACCGGTCGAGGCGTATTGATCGTTGCAGGCGGCAAGCGCGAGCGAGAGTGCCGCTCCGATCAGGAGGCGCTTCATGACTGACCCCGCTACTCGGGTCCGGTCGGGTCCGGACCTCAAGCCCCGATACTTAGGTTCGTTAGCCTTACGCAGACCTTACTGCGGCGCAACCCATCCCGGACGGATGGTTAACGTGTCGTTAACACTCCGCCGCGTCCGGCTTTACTTGCGCGATCTTGGTCGTTGGCGGGATTTTGCGGCGATAGCTAGGCAAATCATCTCCCCATCCGCCTCGGTCGGCCTGCGTGGCGAATCTGTCACACCGGCACTGAAAAGCCTCGCGTGAATCGCGGCTATTCGATTCATGGGCACGCAACCGGCTCGTGAGATCGTTCGGCCATATCCGTCCGGAGACGTCATGTCGCCGCCTGCCGCGTCCGCTCTCGAGATCCGGGGCCTCACGAAATCCTTCGATCGCCCGGCCGTGGACGGGCTCGACCTCGTGGTCGGAGCGGGGAGCTTCTATGCGCTGCTGGGACCGAACGGCGCCGGGAAGACCACCACTCTCAGGATGGTCGCCGGCCTGATCCGCCCCGATGCCGGCTCGATCCGGATCTGCGGCCTCGACGCCCTCGCCGACCCCGTCGAGGCAAGACGCCTCGTCGCTTGGGTGTCCGACGAGCCGATGATCTACGACAAGCTCACGCCGCTCGAGTACCTGGAATTCGTCGCCGGGCTCTGGAGCATGGACCCGGCCGAGGCGGAAAGGGGCGCACGGGAGCTGATCGTCCGCCTGGGGCTGGAGCGCGAGGCGGACCGGCGCTGCGAAGGCCTGTCCAAGGGGATGCGCCAGAAGGTGGCACTCGCCGGCGCCCTCATCCACCAGCCTCGGCTGATCATCCTCGACGAGCCGCTCACCGGCCTCGATGCGGCCGCGGCCAGGATCGTGAAGGACGTGCTGCTGGAGCGCGTGCGCACCGGCGTCACCGTCATCATGACGACGCATATCCTGGAGGTCGCCGAGCGCATGGCCGAGCGGATCGGCGTGATCGCCCGCGGAAGACTGATCGCGGAAGGCACGCTGGACGAGTTGCGCCGCCTGGCAGGGCGCGGCGGGACCAGCCTGGAGGACGTATTCCTCGACCTCGTGGGCGCGCCCGGCGTCGCCGCATGAGCTTCGCCTCCCTGGCCTGGTTCGCCCGGCACGAGATCAGGCTCGCCTGGCGCGACGCCTCGGCGATCCTGTTCGGCGGCTCGCTCAAGCGCCGGATCATCGGCGGCTCCGTCCTGGCGCTGCTCTTCGGCTTCTTTCACTTGCTGGCCTACAGCTTCGTCAGCGCGGCGCTCAGGGACGGCATCGTGCCGGATCTCCGCACCCTCACGCTCGTCACCGGCTGCGCCCTCCTGTCCTGGTGCCTGCTGCTGTCCCAGGCGATCGAGTCCGTGACGCGGGCCTTCTACGCCCGGGGCGACCTCGACCTCATCCTGTCCTCGCCAATGCCGGCGCAAAGCCTCTTCGCCGTGCGGATCGCCGGCATCGCGGCAGGAGCCTCGCTCATGGCGATGCTGCTCGCGACCCCCGTCATCGACGTCCTGGTCATCCTCGACGGTCCGGGCTGGCTGCTCAGCCACCTGGCGCTCTCCGCCCTCGGCATCCTGGCGGCGGCCGTCGCGGTCGGGACCACGGCCGCGCTGTTCCGGCTACTCGGCCCCGTGCGGACGCGCTCCGTCGCGCAGGTCGTGGCCGCGATCGTCGGGGCGGCTTTCGCTATCGCCATCCAGGCGGCCGCGATCCTCTCCTTCGACGATCCGTCGCGCCTCGGCGTGCTCACCTCCGACTGGCTCGTGTCGCGGGCACCATCCGCGGAGAGCATCGTCTGGCTGCCCGCGAAGGCCCTCCTCCGGGATCCGGCGAGCCTCGCAGTGCTGCTTCTCGCATCACTCGCCCTGCTCGGGGCCGTCGTGGCCGTCGTCGCTCCAGGCTTTGCCTCGCAGGCCATCGCGGCCCGCGGAACAGCCCTGGCCGAAACGGCAGCGCAAATCCGGAAACGGACCGTCTTCCGGGCCCGCCCGCCCGCCCGCGTGCTGCGGGAGAAGGAATGGGTGCTGCTCCGGCGCGACCCATGGCTGATCTCGCAGACCCTGATGCAGATCCTCTATCTGCTTCCCGCCGCCCTGCTCCTCTGGCGGAGCTTCGGGGAGGGCGCGAATGCGCTCGCCGTGCTGGTTCCCGTGCTCGTCATGGCGTCGGGCCAGCTCGCCGGTGGCCTCGCCTGGCTCGCCGTCTCCGGCGAGGACGCGCCGGACCTCGTCCAGACCGCTCCCATCGCGCCGCGGCAGATCGTGCGGGCCAAGATCGAGGCCGTGCTCGGAATCGTCGGGATCGCGGTCGCACCCATCATCGTGGTGGTCTCCGTCCTGTCGCTCGAGACGGCGCTCGTCGCCGCCGGCGGGATCGCGATCGCGGCGGCCTCCGCCACGGCCATCCAGCTCTGGTTCCGGTCGCAGGCGCGGCGAAGCCAGTTCCGACGCCGCCAGACCTCCTCCCGCATCGCGACCTTCGCGGAGGCGTTCTCGTCCATCCTCTGGGCCTGCGCGGCCGCCTTCGCGGCGCAGGGAATCTGGCCGGTCGCGATCTTCACGGCGGGTCTTTGCGGCCTGATGCTGCTCGGGGTGAGGGCCATGAGCCCGCGGGCCACGGCAACCTAGGGGCTGCCCCCGTTCGCCACGGGGTCCGAATGCTGTATCGGGACGGTTCATCCCGTCCGAGGCACCGTCTTGCAGCTTGCGGTCGACAATCTCGCCTGCCGGCGTGCCGGCCGTCGCGTCTTCGAGCACCTGTCCTTCACGCTGGGGGCCGGGGAGGCGCTCGCCGTCACGGGCCGGAACGGCGCCGGCAAGTCGACCCTGATCGCCGCGATCGCCGGGCTCGTGCAGCGCCATGCGGGCGAGATCCGGGCATCAGGGATCGGCGAGCGCACGCTTCCCGAGTCGCTCCACCTCGTCGGGCACCGCGACGGCCTGAAGGGCTCCCTGACGGTCGAGGAAAACCTCGCCTTCGCGACAGATCTCCTCGGAAGCCCGTCGCTCGCACCGGCCGAGGCTCTGGCCCGGGTCGGGCTCCCCGGCGCGGCGCATCTCCCGGTCGCCTACCTGTCGGCGGGCCAGCGCCGCCGGGTGGCGCTCGCGCGGCTCCTCGTCGCCCGCCGTCCTCTCTGGCTGCTGGACGAACCGCTGACGGCGCTCGACACGTCGGGCCAGAAGCTCCTCGCCGGCATCATGGCCGAGCACCTCGCGGGCGGGGGGCTGATCCTGGCCGCCACCCACGCGCCCCTGCCGCTCGAGAATGCGCGCGAATTGAGGCTCGGCGCATGATGCGCATCTTCCTGGCGCTCGTCCGCCGCGACCTCGCGCTCGCGACCCGCGTCGGCGGGGCGGGCGGGCTCAGCCTCGTCTTCTTCCTGATGGTCGTGACGCTGATCCCGTTCGGGCTCGGGCCGGACCTGAACCTCCTCTCCCGGATCGGCCCCGCGATCCTCTGGATCGCCGGCGTCCTGGCCACCCTGATCGGCCTCGACCGCCTCTTCCAGGCGGACGAGGAGGACGGCTCCCTCGACCTCATGCGGCTCTCGCCGGCGCCCTTCGAACTCGTCGTCCTGGCCAAGGCGACCGCGCATTGGATCGCGACCGGACTGCCGCTCGCGCTATTCGCGCCGCTCTTCGGCCTGCTGGTGGCGCTCGAGCCGGCGGCCCTGCTCCGCACGGCGCTGTCGCTCCTCATCGGCACCCCTGCCCTGACCTTCGCGGGTGCGATCGGGGCCGCCCTCGCGGCCTCGATCCGGCGCGGCGGCCTTGTGATCGCGATCCTGGTCGTGCCCCTGATGGTGCCGACGCTGATCTTCGGCGTCGCGGCCGCCGATCCGGCCAATCCTGGGAGCGGCCAGGCCCTGACGATCCTGGCCGCCCTGACGCTCGCCGGGGCCGCGGTCGGTTGTCTCGGGGCGGCGGCCGCCCTCAGGGGAGGCGACTAAGTAACTCTCCGGGTTCCATTGCGGACCGGCCCTCCCCAGATTAGCCACCCATCATGCTGACGCGGCTCGCCAATCCTGCGACCTTCATGCGCCTGTCGGGCTACGCGCTCCCGCCGCTCGCGATCGCGGCTGCGCTGCTCGGCGCCTACGGTCTCTATCTCGCCTTCCTGGCCTCCCCGGCTGATTACCAGCAGGGCGAGACGGTGAGGATCATGTACATCCACGTCCCGGCGGCGTGGCTGGCGCTGTTCTTCTACTCGATCATGGCCGTCTCGGCGCTCGGAACGCTCGTCTGGCGACACCCGCTCGCGGACGTCTCGCAGCGGGCCGCCGCCCCGATCGGGGCCGCCTTCACACTCGTCTGCCTGGTCACCGGCTCCCTCTGGGGCAAGCCCATGTGGGGCACCTACTGGGTCTGGGACGCGCGGCTCACCTCCGTGCTCGTGCTCTTCCTCATGTATTGCGGGATCCTGACGCTCTGGCGCGCGCTGGACGATCCGGGCCGGGCAGCCCGGGCCGTCGCGATCCTGACGCTGGTCGGCGCCGTGAACATCCCCATCGTCAAGTTTTCGGTCGATTGGTGGAGCACGCTTCACCAGGGCGCCTCCGTGTTCCGCATGGACGGCCCGACGATCGACCCGGCAATGCTGAAGCCTCTCTTCGCCATGGCGCTCGCCTTCACGCTTTTCGGGACCGCGCTCCATCTCGCGGGCATGCGCACGGAAATCCTGCGCCGGCGCGTCCGCACCCTGACGCTGCTCCAGGCCGAGCGGCTCGAGCGGGTGGCCGCGTGATGGGGGAGGCCGGGCGACATGCCGTCTTCATCTGGTCGGCCTACGGGGTCACGACCCTGATCGCGCTAGGGCTCGTGATCCGGGCCGTACTGGACCACCGGGCGCAGCGCCGGGCCCTGGCGCGCCTGGAAGCCTCCGGGGCCGTGCCGCCGGGCCGGGGGATCGACCGTGGCTGACGCCCCCTCGCCCGCGGTGGCCCCAGAGACGGCACCCCGCCGCTCCTCGCACCTGCTCTATCTCGTTCCTGTCCTGATCTTCGCGGGGCTGGCGGCGCTGTTCATGGCCCGCCTCCATTCGGGCGACCCCTCGAAGCTGCCCTCCGCCCTGATCGGCCGCGCGATTCCGACCTTCGAGCTGCCCGCCGTGGAAGGACTTCGCGGCCCGACCGGCGAGCCGCTGCCCGGCCTGTCCACGGCCGACCTGAAGGGCGACAAGGTCACGATCCTGAACGTCTGGGCCTCCTGGTGCGCGCCCTGCCGGATCGAGCATCCTGTCCTGATGGACCTCGCCAAGGACCAGTCGATCAGGGTCCTGGGCTTCAACTACAAGGACAAGCCGGAGAACGCCCGCCGCTTCCTGGGTACCTTCGGCAATCCCTTCACGGCCGTTGGGGCCGACGGGACCGGCCGCACGGCCATCGAATTCGGGGTCTACGGCGTTCCCGAAACCTTCGTGATCGGCCGGGACGGCACGATCCGGCACAAGCATGTCGGGCCGCTCACGCCCGAAACGCTGCCCGGCTTCATGGAGCACGTCCGGCGGGCTGCCGCGAGCTGATCAGCGCCGCGGGCGCTCCGCCTTCCGCTTCGTCGTCATGCGGGTCGGGGCGTGGAAGCCGGCCGGCTTGGTCCTGACCCAGTCGAGGAAGCGTGCGAGGTCCGGCTCGGCCTTGAGGCTGTCCGGATCGGAGAGGCGGCGGGCGAGTTCGGTCTCCGAGTACCGCGCGTGGATGGCCGAATGGCAGATCTGGTGCAGCCGGACCGTCGACTTCTTCGCCCCGCCCTTCAGCTTCGGCACGAGATGGTGCCGGCTCGCCTTCGCGCCCGGCGGGATAGGCCGGTCGCAGAGCGGGCAGATCTCCGGCCCTGGCGCATCCGGCGGGGACGGATCCTCGAGGGGACCCTGCGCCTCCGCCTGACGGCGCGAGCCGCGTCCGCGCATCAGGAGCGCGCGGCGGGGGCCGGGTCGCGCTTCGCCTCGTAGCGCATGATCAGCGGCGTTTGGGCGAGCGCGAAGATGACGGTCAGTGGCATGATGCCGAAGACCTTGAACTTCACCCAGAGGTCGGTCGTCTGCGTGCGCCAGACGACCTCGTTCAGGATCGCCAGCACGAAGAAGAACAAGGCCCAGCGGAGCGTCAGCTTGCGCCAGCCCTCCTCCGTGAGGTCGAGCATGGAATCGAGGACCACGGCCAGGATCGGCTTACGCCAATAAAGCCCGGCGAGCAGGATGACCCCGAACATCGTGTTCACGATGGTGGGCTTCAGCTTGATGAACAGCTCGTCCTGCAGGAGCAGCGTCAGACCGCCGAAGACCAGCACCACGACGCCGGAGACGAGCGGCATGATCGGCAGCCGCCGGACCAGCGCGAAGTGCACGCCCAGGGAGACCAGAGTCGCGACCACGAAGAGGCCGGTGGCGACGAAAATGCGCTGCGCCTCCGGGAAACCCAACCGGTCGCCATAGGCGTTGCCGAAGAAGAACAGCACCAGCGGCCCGAGCTCGAGCGCGAGTTTTGCGACGGGATTCAGGCGCGACGGCCCCGGCTCGTCCATAAGGTCCTGGTCTGCTATACGAAAACTGGGCTGAGGGTTCTCTACCGGGGAGATCGGCCGGGTGTCTATCGACGTCAAGAACGAGGAAGCCGAGCGTCTCGTCGCGGAGCTGACGAAGAAGACCGGGAAGGGCACGACCGACCTGCTGCTCGACCTGCTGCGGCGCGAGAAGGAGCGTGTCGACGCCGACTTCGAGGCCCGCCTGCGCGAGGCCCGCGAGCAGGACAGGCGCATCGTGGAGCGGTGGAAGAGCCGGCCGCTCGTCGACCCGCGACCCATCGACGAGTTTCTCGCCTACGACGAGGACGGCCTGCCCGTATGATCGTCGTCGATACCTCGGCCGTTCTGAGCATCATGTTGGAAGAGCCCGAGGCGGATGACGTCAGACGGGCATTGTTGCGAGCGTCGTCGCGGTGCATGTCCGCCGGCAACTACCTCGAATGTGCGATGGTTATGGCGGGCCGCCGGCTCGGCGGTCGAGCCGACCTGGACGAGTGGCTTGCCTTGCGCCGCATCGACCTAATGGCCGTGGACCGCGATCTTGCAGTCCTTGGCGCCGACGCTTTCATCCGCTTCGGCAAGGGCCGGCACCCCGCCGGCCTCAACTACGGCGATTGCTTCGCCTACGCGCTCGCCAGGCACCTGCGGGCGCCGCTCCTGTTCAAGGGCGGCGACTTCGCCAGGACCGATATCGAGCCGGCGCTAGTGTAGCGTCGGGCTTTGGTCGAGCCCGGCGATCGCGCGGGCGAAGTCGCGGGCCGTGAAGGGCTCCAGGTCCTCGACGCCCTCTCCCACCCCGATGAAATGGACGGGCAGGCCAAACTTCGCCGCGAGCGCCACCAGGATGCCGCCGCGTGCGGTGCCGTCGAGCTTCGTCATGACGAGCCCGGTCACGCCGGCCGTCTTGGCGAAGAGCTCCACCTGGGACAGCGCGTTCTGGCCCACGGTTGCATCGAGGACGAGCAGGCTCGCATGCGGCGCCTCGGGATCGACCTTGCGGATGACCCGGATGATCTTCTCGAGCTCGGCCATCAGCCCGGCCTTGTTCTGGAGGCGGCCCGCCGTGTCGATCATCAGGACGTCGGCGCCGCGCTCGCGCGCCTCCGTCAGCGCGTCGAAGGCGAGGCCCGCCGCGTCGGCGCCCTGGCCTTTCGCGATCACGGGCGCCCCGACGCGTTCGCCCCAGACCTTGAGCTGCTCGATCGCGGCCGCCCGGAACGTGTCGCCGGCCGCGATCACGACCGAGAGGCCGTCACGCCGGAATTTCTGGGCGAGCTTGCCGATCGTGGTTGTCTTTCCGGCCCCGTTCACGCCGATCATGAGCAGGACGAAGGGCTTCTTGCCGCGATCGACCGAGAGCGGGACCGCCACCGGGGCGAGAACCTTCTCGATCTCCCCGGCCATGATCTTCTTCACCTCGTCGGGGGAGATCTCCCGGTCGTAGCGGCCGGCGCCCACGGCCTCGGTGATGCGGGTCGCGGTCTCGATCCCGAGATCGGCGCCGATCAGCACATCCTCCAGGTCGTCGAGCGTCGCGCGGTCGAGCTTCTTCTTCGTGAAGAGGCCCGTGACGCTGTCGCCGATGGACGAGGAGGTCCGGCGCATGCCCTCGGTGAGACGCCGCCACCAGCCGCGCTGCTCGGCGGGCTCGGGGGGAGGTGGAGCGACCGGTTCAGGAGCGGGTGGCGGCGCCGGCGCCACGATGGGGGCCGGCGGGGAAGCCGCCGGAACAGCGATAGGCGACGCCGGCGCGGGCTGGATGGCGGGCGATCCTGCCGGCGTCGCCAGGCGCGGGACAGGCTCCGTCGGGCCCCCGCCTTCGGGCTGGCCCTCCACCGGCTGCAGGGAAGCGCCATCGAGCTCGGCGACGGGCTTGTCGAATGGGACGGTGTCCGGCGAGGCTTCGGTGACGGTCGGGGGGGCAGCCGGGAGCTCGCCGGGCTCGGCCGCGGGGATGAAATCCGGCTGACCTTCGAATACCGAGGCGGGAGAGAGCGCCGGCGGCTCGGGCAGCGGCTCCTCGGGAGCGGCGGCCGGAGCCATGTCGGCCACATGCTCGGCTTCCGCTTCCTGACGAAGCCGCTCCTCGGTATTGCGCCCGAGGAGCTTGTCGAGAAACCAGCCGGGCTTCCTGCCTTGCAATGCCATGAAGTGTCCTTGCCGGGCCGGCGGGGCTCGGGATAGCGCAGTGACGATGGGTTCGACACAAATAGTGCCTCCCCTCCTCTACCGCGATGCATTGATGCTCGTCATCGACAAGCCTGCGGGATTGGCCGTGCATCCCGGCCCGGGCGGCGGGCCGAACCTGACGGGTTCGCTCGACGCGCTTCGCTTCGGCCTGCCCCGGCGCCCGGAGGTGGCCCATCGCCTCGACAAGGAAACCTCCGGCTGCCTCGTGCTCGGCCGGCATCGCCAGGCCTTGATCCGCCTCGGGAAGCTGTTCGCCAGCGGGACGGTGGAGAAGGTGTACTGGGCGGTGGTGGAAGGCGGCCCGGATGCGGAGGAAGGCGAGATCGACCTGCCGCTCGCACCGCGCTCTCCCGATCCGAAGAGCTGGCTGATGAAGGCCGATCCGGCCGGCCAGCCCTCGCTGACCCGCTGGCGGGTGCTCGGCCGGGCCGGAGGTCAGACATGGCTCGAGCTTCGGCCGGTCACGGGCCGGACGCACCAGCTCCGCGTCCATTGCGCCGCGCAGGGCTGGCCGATCCTCGGCGACGGCATCTACGGCGTCGTTCCGGGGCGAGGCGGCCAGCGCCTCCATCTGCACGCCCGAAGCCTTACGGTTCCGCTCTACCCGAAGAAGCCCCCGATCCATGTCGAGGCGCCCCCGCCCGAGCACATGGCGGAGCGGCTGAAGGCCTGCGGTTACGCGCCGGACTGAGGCGGTGCGACCTTGGCGGCGCGCTTGTCCAGGAAGTCGCGCAGCCGCGCCTTTGCCTCTCGGTCGCTCTGGGCGATGGCCGCCATCAGGGCTTCCGTCACGAAGCCCGTGGCCGGATTGGCCTCGGCGATGCGGGGCAGGACCTGCAGCAGGGCGAGGTTCGTCATGGGCGCGTTGCCGGCGACCTTGCGGGCGAGTTCCATCGCCTTCGCGGCGCCCTCTCCCGGCTCGGCCAGGTATTGCGAGAAGCCGAGCGGCACACCTTCATCGGCCGAATAGGTCCGGCCGGTCAGCATCATGTCCATCATGCGGGCGACGCCCACCAGGCGCGGCAGCCGCACCGAGGCGCCGCCGCCCACGAAGATGCCGCGCTGCCCCTCCGGGAGGGCATAGAAGGCGCTCCTTTCCGCAACCCGGATATGGGCCGCGCAGGCGAGTTCCAGCCCTCCCCCGATCACGGCACCCTTCAGGACCGCGATGACCGGCACCGGCCCGAACTGGATCTTCTCGAACGCCCGGTGCCACATCATCGAGTGATGGACCCCGGCGGTGGCATCCCGCTCGGTCAGCTCCGAAAGGTCGAGCCCGGCGCAGAAATGCGCCCCCTCCCCCTCCAGCACCACGGCCCTGACGTCGGTCGGCAGCGCAGAAAACAGCGCATCGAGGCCGAGCACCGTCGGGTCGTTCAGGGCGTTGCGCTTCTCGGGCCGGTTCAGCTGAAGGCGAAGCACCTCGCCGTCGCGCTCCGCCGAGAGGGAGGGGGGAAGATCGGGAAGTCCGTCCGGCATGTTCGCCCCCCCTCGCCTCAGCGATCCGCGACCGAGAAGCCGCGCCAGAACGGGTCGCGGTCGTCCACGAAGATGGTGTTGAGCCCCGTCACCCGCGCCCAGCCCTCGATGGAGGGAACGATGGCATCGAACTCGCCGACCCGGGTGCGGCCCTCGATCCGGCCCGCGAAGGTCGAGCCGATGATCGATTCGTGCACGAAGACATCGCCCTCGCGGAGCCGGCCCGTCGCGGCGAGCTGCGCCATGCGGGCGGAGGTGCCGGTGCCGCAGGGCGAGCGGTCGATCGCCTTGTCGCCGTAGAACACGGCGTTGCGAGCGCTCCCCTCCGGGCTCAGCGGCCGGCCCGTCCAGAGGACATGGGTCAGCCGGTCGATGGCGGGGTTCTCCGGGTGGGCGATCCGGTGCGCTTCGTTGAAGGCGGCGCGGAGCTTCCGGCTCCAATGGATGAGATCGGAGGGCTGCACGTCGGAGACGTCGGAGAACAGCTCCTGCGGCTCCACGATCGCATAGAAGTTCCCCCCATACGCGACCTCGACCGTCAGTTCGCCGAGCCCTTCCACCTCCACGCGGTAGTCGCGCCCGTACAGGAAGGCCGGCACGTTGGTGAGCCGCACGCTCTCCACATAGGGGCCGTTCTGGACGCAGCGCGCCTCCACGAGGCCGGCCGGCGTGTCGAGCCGCAGCACGCCCGGCTCGCGCGGGGTCACGAGCCCGTGCTCCAGGGCGATGGTGACCGTGCCGATCGTGCCGTGGCCGCACATCGGCAGGCAGCCCGTGGTCTCGATGAACAGGATGCCGAGATCGCAATCCGGGCGCGTCGGCGGGTAGAGGATCGAGCCCGACATGATGTCGTGCCCGCGCGGCTCGAACATGAGCGCAGTGCGGATCCAGTCGTGCTCCGCCAGGAAGTCTTGGCGGCGCTCGAACATGGTGGCGCCCCGGAGGACCGGGATGGCACCTCCGGCCACCACCCGCACCGGGTTGCCGCAGGTATGCCCGTCGATGCAGGTGAAGGTGGCGCGGGGCATCGGGTCAGCTCGCGGTCGAGAGCGCCGCCTGCACGGCCTTGCGCCAGCCGGCGATCTTGCGCTCGCGGCTGTCCTTGTCCAGCGCGGGGCTGAACCGCCGGTCGAGCCGCCACGTATCGGAGAAGCGCTCCGGCTCCGGATAGATGCCGGCCTGGAGCCCGGCCAGATAGGCGGCACCGAGCGCCGTCGTCTCCAGGATCTCCGGCCGGTCCACGGGCGCACCGATCAGGTCGGCGATGCGCTGCATGGTCCAGTCGGATGCCGTCATGCCGCCGTCCACGCGAAGCACCGTGCCGGCCCCGTCGCCGTCCTGCCAATCCGCCTTCATGGCGACGAGCAGGTCCACGGTCTGGAAGCAGACGCTTTCGAGCGCGGCCTTGGCGAGTTCGTTCGGACCGGTGCCACGGGACAGGCCGAACAGCGCGCCGCGGACTTCCGGGTTCCAGTAGGGCGCCCCGAGCCCCACGAAGGCGGGCACGAGATAGAGCTCCTGCGACGGATCGGCCGCCCTGGCCTTCGTGCTGCTCTCGGCCGCGCTCCCGATGATGCCGAGTCCGTCGCGGAGCCACTGCACCACTGCGCCGGCGACGAAGATCGAGCCCTCGAGCGCGTAATGGCGCCTGCCGCCCAGCTGGTAGGCGATCGTGGTCAGGAGCCGGTTCTTCGAGGCGATCGGCGTCTCGCCCGTGTTGAGCAGCGCGAAGCAGCCCGTGCCGTAGGTCGACTTCACCATGCCGGGCGAGAAGCAGGCCTGCCCCACGACGGCCGCTTGCTGGTCCCCCGCGATTCCCCGGATGGCAATGGGTCCGCCGAACAGCTCCGGATCCGTGGTGCCGAAATCGGACGCGCAGTCGCGCACCTCGGGCAGCATGGAGGCAGGGATGCGCAGGAGCCGGAGCAGATCATCGTCCCAGGCGCCCCGATGGATGTCGAAGAGCATGGTGCGGGAGGCGTTGGTCGCGTCCGTTGCGTGCACCCTACCGCCCGTGAGCCGCCACAGCAGGTAGCTGTCCACGGTGCCGAACAGGAGCTCGCCGCGCTCCGCCCGAGCCCGGGCGCCGGGGATCTGGTCGAGGATCCAGGCGACCTTGGTGGCGGAGA
Source organism: Enterovirga sp. CN4-39 (assembly GCF_049446235.1). Classification (NCBI taxonomy): domain Bacteria; kingdom Pseudomonadati; phylum Pseudomonadota; class Alphaproteobacteria; order Hyphomicrobiales; family Methylobacteriaceae; genus Enterovirga; species Enterovirga sp. CN4-39. The sequence goes on from NZ_JBMSEF010000011.1 coordinate 82,559, forward strand.
AATAGGGATCGGCCAGGAGACCCGTCCGGGCCGTGATCAGGGCCTCGTGCCCCTCCTCCTTCAGGCGCGTGCAATGGGCGGCGGTGCGGCGGTCCTGCCAGACGATGGCGCGGCCGACCGATTCGCCCGTGCGGCGGTCCCAGACGACGGCCGTCTCGCGCTGGTTGGTGATACCGATCGCCGCGATGTCGGAGGCATAGATGCCGCCGCGGCGCATCGCCTCCCGGCAGGTCTCGACCGTGCTGGTCCAGAGGTCCTCCGGCTCGTGCTCCACCCAGCCCGGCGCCGGAAAATGCTGCGGGAATTCCTGCTGCGCCAGCGCCGCGATCGACGTGTCGGGCCGGAACAGGATCGCGCGGGACGAGGTGGTCCCCTGGTCGATCGCCAGCACAAACGGCACGGTCCCCTCCCCTTCGATGGTTTGTCTTACTCCGCCGCGGCCGCCAGGCGCGCGACCTCGCTCTGCATGAACGCGTCGAGTGAACGGGCCTGGGCCGGCGTCAGCCGGAGCCCGAGCTTGGAGCGTCGCCACAGGACGTCATCCGCGGTCGCCGCCCATTCCTGCTCCATGAGGTAGCGGACCTCACGCTCGGTCAGGTTGGAACCGAACACGCGCCCGAGATCCGCCATCCCGCTCGCCCCCGACAGGATGCGCTCGGCGCGGGTCCCGTAGGCGCGGACGAGCCGCCGCGCGAGAGGCGCGTCCAGGAACGGATAGCGAGCCCGAAGACTCGCGACCTGCGGCCCGAAGGCTTCCTTCGGGAAATCGCCGCCGGGCAGCGGAACGTCACCCGTCCAGCCGGGCTTCGCGGCTTCGGGCAGGTGGTCCTTGAGCTTCGCGATGGCTCCCTCGGCGAGCCGGCGGTAGGTCGTGATCTTGCCCCCGAACACGGAGAGAAGCGGCGCCCCGCCCTCCTCCGTGAGGTCGAGGACGTAGTCGCGCGTCGCCTCCTGCGCGCTGGAGGCGCCGTCGTCGTAGAGCGAGCGCACGCCCGCATAGCTCCACACGACATCCTGCGGCCCGATCCGGTGGGAGAAATACCGGTTCACCGAGGCGCAGAGATACTCGACCTCTTCCGGGGTCGCCTCCGCGCGGGCGGGGTCGCCCGTGTAGTCGATGTCCGTCGTGCCGATCAGGGTGAAGTCGCGCTCGTAGGGGATCGCGAAGACGATCCGCTTGTCCGCGTTCTGGAAGATGTAGGGGCGGTCATGCGTGAAGAGCTGCGGCACCACGATGTGGCTGCCCTTCACGAGCCGCACCGGCCGCTTCTTGCCCTTCCCGCCCGTCACCGACCCGATCCAGGCGCCGGAGGCGTCGATCAGGATCCGGGCCGAGGCCTCGACCAAGCCGCCATCCTGCTTCTCGGCCCGGAGATGCCAGATCCCGTCCCGGCTTTCCGCCGAGGTCACGCGCGTGCGGGTGTGGATCGCGGCGCCCCGTTCGGCGGCGTCGCGCGCGTTGAGCACCACGAGGCGCGCATCCTCGACCCAGCAATCCGAATATTCGAAGCCGCGCGTGATCCCGCCCTGGAGCGGCTTGCCGGCCTCGTCGCGCCGCAGGTCGAGGCTGCGTGTCCGGGGCAGCGACGAGCCCCCGATATGGTCGTAGAGGAATAGGCCGAGGCGCAGGAGCCAGGCGGGCCGCATGTCGCGGCGATGCGGCAGCACGAAGCGGAGCGGCCAGATGATGTGCGGCGCCATGCCCCACAGCACGTCGCGCTCCTGCAGCGCCTCGCGGACCAGCCTGAACTCGTAATATTCGAGGTAGCGCAGGCCGCCATGGATCAGCTTGGTGGATGCCGAGGAGGTGCCGCGCGCCAGATCCTCGGCCTCGAAGAGCACGACCCGCGCGCCCCGGCCGGCAGCGTCGCGGGCGATGCCGCAGCCATTCACGCCACCCCCGATGATCGCGATGTCGTAATCGGCCCGGGCCGCGGCGTGACTCAATCGGCAATCTCCCGGCGGGCACCCGCCCTGCGCGGGCACCCGTGCCGGGACGCGCCGCTCCGGTCAAGCGGGCGCCCCGCGGCGGCTTGGGTCACATGGAGAGGCGAAGCTGGCCGATGCTCTGCGCGACCTGCTGGAAGACCTGGTTGATCGTCGTGGAATCGGTCGCCACGAAGGTGCGGCTCGCATTCCCGGCGCAGTTCCTCAGGAGGTCGAGGCCCTTCTGGTCGATCGGGTCGCTCGCGACGCTGAAGCCGATCGTGAAGATCGTGACGCCGGCATTGCGGGCGTTCCGGCAGGCGTCGAGGGTCATCGCGTCGATGGCGTTGCGTGCGGCGGCGCTGTTCGCCGGATTGGCGTTCGCGGCCGGGAAGCGGGCATTCACGGTGCTGCCGTCCGGGTTCTTGAAGAAGCCGTAGGCCGAGTACCTGGACTTCAGGACGTTGCTCAGCTGATCGTTCCAGGCGTTCATCCCGTCCGTCATCAGGACGATGATCTTGTTGTTGTACGGCTTCGTATAGGCCGCGCCGTCGGCGAAGATGCTGTTCGGAGAGATGGTCCGCCAGCCCCACATGAAGCCTTCGTGTGCGTTGGTGTTGCCGTTGGCCGTGAGGGCGGCGATTTCGGTCTTGAGAGTCGCCTGGTTCGTCGTCATCCGCGTCAGCGGCCGGGTTGTGCAGGCGAAGTTCGGCCCCCGCCCTCCGGAGCTCTGCGGATTGCTGAGCTGGACGTATTTGCACGCTTGGCCGGTCCGCGTCGCCTCGTCGGTGCTGGCCGGGCAGGAGCTGTTCGAATCATCGATGTAGCTGTTGGCGCTGTTGACGGTTGCCCCGGCCGGGGTCTTGTGCGTCGAAGCCCCGCCATCCCCCGCCTCGTCCGCCGCGAACATGGGCACGTAGTAGCTGTCCTTGTTGGACGGGACGGGCGCGACGTCCTGCGTGCTGAGCGGGTAGGGCAGGGCCTCGAAGCAGCCGTTCCAGTCCCAGGCCGGGACGCTCGCCTTCAGGTAGTTGAAGACGTCGAGCCGGCTCTTGATCCCGAAGGAGGCGTAGGGGGCCAGCGCCGAGGCGCCACCCTGGATGAAGGACCAGTGGTGGGCGGCCTTGCCGTTCTGGTCGATCCAGTTCGCCGTCCGGTACGTGCTCGGGTTCACGGCGACCGTCGCCGCGAAGGGCACGAGCGACATCTTCGTGTGCCCCTGCATGGCCGGATCGGTGAAAACGGAGGTCACGAAGTTCGTCGCCGCGTTCTTGAGCGCCTGGAGCTTGCTCTGGCCCCCGCTCGAGCTGCTCATGGACCCCGTGTTGTCGACCACGAGGGCGATTTCGAAGCTCTGCTGCTCCGAGAAGCAGCGGGCCGTCGCCTTGATGGGAATGGTCGCGAAATTCGAGTTCACGGCCCGCACGATCGCGGTCGGGAAGGTGGCGCTCGTGGTGAGCTGGATCTGGCGGGGCGAGGTCGTCGGCAGGACCGAGTCGATCGTGAACGACCGCCCTTCCATGTAGCTCTGGAGGTAGATCTGGGCGGCCGCCTGCAACTGCGCGGTCGTGGACGTCACGGGCATCATGCAGAGCTGCATGTTGGCCCCGTCGGTCGCGCTCTGGAGCTTCGCCTTCAGGTTGGAGGCGCCCGAATAATCGACCGCAGCGCCGGCGAGGAAGACCAGCGGCACGAGGGTCAGGCCGAGAATGATGCCGATACCCCCGCGCCGGCAGTTGCCGAACGCGCGGATCGTGTCCCGGATGCCAGGACGAATGCTGTCGCAAGACATCGAGGTCCGCTCTCCCGCTCGCGTCGCTTCTGCGACTGCAAGTTGCGGGTGAGTTCTAGGGCAGACGATTTAACGCCGCCCCAAGGGGCGTACTCAACGAAATCTTGCGCCGACCCCCGACGTTTCGAGAATCGATCCTCGACGAGGCAGTGGCGACTCTGAATGTTTGCTGGTGAGGCGACTGGTGGGCGCGACAGGGATTGAACCTGTGACCCCTACGATGTCAACGTAGTGCTCTCCCGCTGAGCTACGCGCCCTGTTCGGCACCAGTGTTCGCCGGGAGCGGCCCGTATAGGGGCTTGAGCGCGGCGGCGCAAGCGTCTCAAAGCCGATCATCGGAACTGCGTGCCCGGCCCCCCCATTGTCCCCCTCGAATAGTTTCGAGCGAGGACATGAGCGAACCCCGGACACCGCAGCCGCAGGAACCGCAGCCGACGACGCCGTCCCCCAATCCCCAGGCGCCGATACCGCCCGAGGTGCCGGCGCCCCCGACCCGCGAGCCGATCGGCATTCCCGAACCCGCGCCGTCGCCGGGCCCGAATGTTGAGCCTCCAAGCGTTCCCGGTCCTTCGATCCCCATCGGCCCGCAGCCTACGGCCTGAGCGCTCGCCGGCGCGCGGCGGCTAGCCTGGGGCGCGGTGGCGCATTATGCCTCGGGCGTGACATCGGCGCCCCACATCGAGGCCCTCTTCGCAGCTGCCCTGGCCGCGCGCGAGCGCGCCTATGCGCCGTATTCGGGCTATCGCGTCGGCGCCGCGCTGGTGGACGAGGACGGCCGCGTCTTCGCCGGCTGCAATGTCGAGAATGCCGCCTACCCGGTCGGGACCTGCGCGGAGGCCGGCGCGGTCGCCGCCATGGCGGCCGGCGGGAGCCGCCGGATCGCCGCGATCCTCGTCGTGGCGGACGGGCCGGCGTTGGTCGCGCCCTGCGGCGCGTGCCGGCAGCGCATCCGCGAATTCGGCATCGATTCGACCCCCGTGCATCTCGCCGATACCGGCGGCGTGAGACGCACGGTCACACTGGGCGAGCTGCTGCCGCTGGCGTTCGGGCCGGACAACCTGGCCAAGGCGGGGGAGGGCGCATGACGTTCCTGCCGCAGGAGGTGATCCGCCGGAAGCGCGACGGCGGGACCCTCGACGATGCCGAGATCGCGGCCTTCATCGAGGGCCTGACGGCCGGCCGTGTGACGGACGCCCAGGCTGCAGCGCTCGCCATGGCGATCCTGTGGCGCGGCCTCGCCCTGCCCGAATGCGTGGCGCTCACCCAGGCGATGACCCGCTCGGGCACTGTGCTGAGCTGGAACCTGCCCGGCCCCGTTCTGGACAAGCACTCGACCGGCGGGGTGGGGGATACGGTGAGCCTCGCGCTCGCGCCGGCCGTCGCGGCCTGCGGCGGCTTCGTCCCGATGATCGCCGGCCGCGGTCTCGGCCATACGGGCGGCACGATCGACAAGCTCGACGCCATTCCCGGCTACCGCACGCAGCCGGATCTCGGCGCCTTCCGCAGCGTCGTGACGGATGTCGGCTGCGCGATCGTCGGCCAGAGCCCGGACCTCGCGCCCGCGGACCGGCGCCTTTACGCCATCCGGGACGTGACCGGCACGGTCGAATCGATCGACCTCATCACGACCTCCATCCTGTCGAAGAAGCTCGCGGCCGGGCTCGACGGGCTCGTCATGGACGTGAAGGTCGGCAGCGGCGCCTTCATGCTGCACCTGCCGGACGCGAAGGCGCTCGCCGAGCGGATCGGCACGGTGGCGAATGGGGCAGGGCTCCGGACCTCCGCCCTCCTCACGGACATGGACGAGCCGCTCGCATCCGTGGCCGGCAATGCCGTCGAGGTCGCCTATGCGATCGACTACCTGACGGGACGACGGCGCGAGCCGCGCTTCCACGAGGTGACGGTCGCCCTCGGGGGCGAGATGCTCCGCCTCGGTGGGCTTGCCGCGGACGAGGAGGACGGACGCGCCCGGGTGGAGGAGGCGATCGCGAGCGGCGTCGCGGCCGAGTATTTCGCCCGCATGGTGGCGGCGCTCGGCGGGCCGCTGGACCTGGTGGAGAACCCTGGCCGGCATCTCGCGAGCGCGCCGATCACCCGGGCGGTCGAGCCGCACAGGCCGGGCATCGTGGCGGCGATCGACACCCGCGCGGTCGGGCTCGCGGTCGTGGCGCTCGGCGGCGGCCGCACCCGGCCGGAGGACCCGGTCGACCCGGCGGTCGGCCTCACGGAACTCGCCGGGATCGGGCGATGGGCAGGGCAGGGGAAGCCGCTCGCTGTCGTTCACGCGCGGGACGAGGCCGCCGCCGATCGGGCCGCGGAGGCGGTCCGGCGCGCCTACAGCATTGCCGATTTCGACGCGGCCAAGACGCCAACCATTCGCGGATCCTGGACACCATGACCCTTCTCGTCGCCATCAATGGCTGGGACGTTTCGCCCTGGATGGACCGCTTCCGCCGGTTCCTGCCGGAGAAGCGCATCGTGGCGGCGGGCGAGGATTTCGACCCGGCGGAGATCCACTACGTCGCGTCCTGGAAGCACACGCCGCGCAGCCTCGCCTCCCTGCCCAACCTCCGGGCGATCCTGTCGCTCGGGGCGGGGGTCGACCACCTGATCGGCGACCCGGAGTTGCCGTCCGTCCCGATCGTCCGGGTCGTGGACCAGAACCTGACGGAGCGCATGAGCGAATATGTCGTCATGCACTGCCTCATCCACCTGCGGCGGCAGAAGCAATACGACGCCCAGCAGCGCGAGGGCCGCTGGTACGACGAGCGCGACCAGCCGGCGGCGCGCGAGCTTCGGGTCGGGATGCTGGGCCTCGGGATCCTCGGCGGCGACGCCGTCCGCAAGCTCAAGGTGATGGGCTTCGACGTCGCCGGCTGGAGCCGTTCGCCGAAGGCGATCGAGGGGATCCGAACCTATGCGGGGGAGGGGGAACTCGACGCCTTCCTGGGACGGACGGACATCCTGGTCTGCCTGCTGCCCCTGACGCCCGCGACCCGCGGGATCCTGAACCGGAGGCTGTTCGCGAAGCTCGCGCGCGACGGCCGCCTCGGCGGGCCTGCCATCATCAATGCCGGGCGCGGCGGGCTGCAGGTCGAGGAGGACATCATCGCCTGCCTCGACGACGGCACCCTGAAGGCCGCGACGCTGGACGTCTTCGCCACCGAGCCCCTGCCCGCCTCCTCGCCGCTCTGGACGCATCCGGGCGTGACGATCACGCCGCACAATGCGGCCGCGAGCGACCCGGACGCGATCGCCGCCTCCGTGGCCGCCCAGATCCGCCGGCACGAGGCCGGCGAGCCCTGGCGCAACATCGTCGACCCGGTGGTCGGCTACTGAACCCTACTGCTCGGCCGTGCCCGGCTCCGCCATCGAGCGGTGCATCTCGGCCAGCAGGGTGTTCGGCGTGACGGTCGCCATCGTGGTCTGCAGCTTGTTCTTGAGGCCGTAGACCACATCCGCCTCGCCGCTCAGCATGGCGTCGAAGCCGGTCTGGGCCACCGCCCGCGCATCGTCCTTCTTCTGCGTGCCGACCTTGGTATCCATCAGGTCGGCACGCTCGAAGAACGCGGTCTCCGTCGGGCCCGGCATGAGGCAGGTGACGGTGATCTTCGTCTCCTTCAGCTCGTTGCGGAGCGCGAAGGAGAACGAATCGATGAAGGCCTTCGTGCCGTTGTAGACCGCCTGGAAGCTGCCCGGCATGAAGCCGGCGATCGAGCCCGTGATCAGGATCTTCCCCGCATCGCGGGCCCGCATGTCGCGGCCGACCTTCTGGATCAGGTAGATCGTGCCCGTGATGTTGGTGTCGACCACGCGGCGGACCTCGCCGAAATCCTGGTCCAGGAAGGCGCGCCCGAGCCCGCGCCCGGCATTGGCCATGAGGGCCTCCACGGGCCGGCCGCGGATCGCCGCGTAGAGCTTGTCGACGCCCGCGAGGGTCGCGAGATCCGCCTGGACGGCTTCGACCTCGACCCCGTGTTTCCGGAACTCCGCCGCGGCCTCGCCGATCTGGGCCTCGTCGGCGCAGACGATGAGGTCGTAGCCGTTCCCGGCCGCGATGTCGGCCAGGTGGTAGCCGATGCCGGTCGAGGCGCCGGTGACGATTGCGAGGGGTTTTGCCATGGCCCAGTGCTCCGAGGAGGATGGCTGGGCAACAGGTTCTCGCCGGCCCGGTTCCGCAAGGGAGAGGCCGGTGCCGTGGCGGACGGCCGCGCGGTCAGGCGGCGCAGCAGGCCCCCTTCGCGGCTCCCTCGTACTCGTCGTGCCGGCGGACGAAATCCATGATCGTGCCCTCGTTCCGGCCCTTCGGGGCCCGGTCGAGAAGCATCATGGTGCCGACCATTTCCTCGCCGCCGCGGGCATAGCTCGAATAGGTGTGAAATACCTCGCCGGCCTCGTTGCGATAGAAGGCGCTCAGCCCGGGCAGCTCATCATGGGCATGCTCGGCGGGCGTCTGGCGGTAATTGTAGAAGACGCTTCCCTTGGCCAGGTCCTCCTTCGTGAAGGAGACGTGGAAGTCGAAATTGAAGTCGGTGCCGAAGGACGACACCCAGGGGAAACGCCAGCCCATCCGGCGCCTGTAGGCCTCGATTTCCGGCAGGGGCGCCCGCGAGACCGCGACCAGGGTCACGTCGTGATGGTTGAGGTGGGGCAGGGCGCCGTCGAGATGATCCGCCAGGAAGGAGCAGCCCGTGCAGCCCTCGCCCCAGCCGGGTCCCAGCATGAAATGGTCGACGATGAGCTGGCTGCGGCCTTCGAAGAGGTCCGCGAGGCTCTTCGGTCCGGTCGGCGTGTCGAAGCGGTAATCCTTCTCGACGCGCACCCAGGGCAGGGCGGCCCGCTCCGCCCGGACGCGGTCACGGAGGCGGGTCTCCTCCTTCTCAAGCGCCAGGAGCGCGCTCCGGGCCTGGAGCCATTCCTCGCGCGACACGACGGCATGCCCATCCATCCGGCTTCCTCCCTGACGCTCGACTTGCCTGACGCTTGACTTGGCATGTTGATATCAACACATCATCATTCATGTCAAAGCCGGAGCTGCCCTTCGACACCACGCTGCGGGTTCGGGACCAATGCTTCTGCCTGCATGTCCAGCGGGCGGCCCGCGCAGTCGGGCGGCGCTACGACGAGGCGCTTCGGCCCTTCGGGCTCACCAACGGACAGTTCTCGCTGCTGATGTCGCTGAACCGGCCGGAGCCGGCCACCATGGGACCGGTCGCGAACCTGCTCGCCATGGACCGCACGACGCTGACGGCCGCCCTGAAGCCGCTCGAGCGGCGGGGCCTGGTCGAGATCGCGCCCGACCCGAAGGATCGCCGCAGCCGGCGCCTCCTGCTCACGGAGGACGGGCGCTCGCTGCTGGCGCGCGCCCTTCCGGTCTGGGAGGCGACGCAGGCCGAGATCGAGGGCCTGCTGGGCGGCGGCGAGCCGGAGCGCCTCAGAGGCGAGCTGCGCGCGCTGTCCTGACCGTCGTCAGATCCGCGCCATATGGGCGGCCGTGCAGGTCACCTGGATCTTCAGGAGCTCGCCCTTGTCGAAGCCGAGCCGCTCGGGATCGAGGGCCGGGAAGCTCTCCCGGATCGTCTCGGCCCGCTTGTCGCAGACATATTTGTTGCCGAACTGCGCGACCGGGATCTCGCGGCAATCGCGGTAGGCGCTGCCATCCATCGCGCAGACCGACCCGGTGAGGAGGAAGCCTCCGACCAGCATCTCGAACATCTTGCCCTGCCCCTCGTCAGCGTCTTCGTGCGCTTGACGGGAGCATTCGACATGCCAGGGCGGGATGGAGGCAACCATCATTCCGGGAAAAAGGTTCCGTGTTGCCTTCCCACCTCCGCCGAAAGGACGAGCGCTTTCGGCTAGCCGTCCTTGCGGGTGCGGGCGCCGAAGATCGCAGTGCCGACGCGGACATGGGTCGCACCGAGCTGGATGGCAGGGTCGAAATCCGCGCTCATGCCCATGGAGAGCGTCTTCAGACCATTGCGGGCGGCCATCTTCGCCAGGAACGCGAAATGGGGCGAGGGCAGGTCCTCGGCGGGCGGGATGCACATCAGGCCTTCGACCGGCAGCCCATAGGTCTCGCGGCAGGCCTTGATAAAGGCATCCGCCTCCCCGGGAAGAACGCCGCCCTTCTGCGGCTCCTCGCCGGTATTCACCTGGACGAGCAGGCGCGGCGACTTCCCGGCCCGCCCGACCTCCTTGGCGAGGGCGGCCGCAAGGGACGGGCGGTCCAGCGAGTGGATGACGTCGAAGAGGGCCACGGCCTCGCGCGCCTTGTTCGATTGCAGCGGGCCGATCAGGTGCAGCTCGACATCCGGAAAACGCTCGCGGAGGGCAGGCCACTTGCCGGCGCTCTCCTGCACGTAGTTCTCGCCGAAGACCCGCTGGCCGGCCTCGAGCGCCGGCACGATGCCCTCGGCCGGGATCGTCTTGGAGACCGCCACGAGGCTGACCGAGCCCGGCTCGCGGCCGTAATCCGCCTCGGCACGGCGGATGGCGGCCTGGACTTCGGCGAGGTTGTGGGCGGTGTCGGACATGGCCCCTATGTAGCGACTCGCAGCCCGGTGGCGAAGGCCTGCGGCCTTCCAGGGGCGGGCGCTTCGCTCCCCTCCGCTCGCACCGGCGCAAGCCGGTGTCCAGGCGAGGGGTGGATCCCGGCTTTCGCCGGGATGAGCGGGTCACACTCTCTCGTGCGGGGAAGGTCGGACGGCGCTGCCCACGCCGAGATTTCCCCTCGGGGATCCCGAGAGGGTGGTGCGGGAGGTCGGGCGGCACCGCTCCGACGGGCGGATCGGATGCCGGAAGTGAGTGTCGGAACCCGCGGGCGCTATCGCCCGGACCTCCCGCACACGGTGTTTGAGGCTTGCTTCGGCGAACCCCCGGGAGGGTGACCTTTCTATCCTCCCGCTGCGTCCTCCTGGACCCACGAGGGTCCCGGGACAGTGACCGGCAGGCTCAGCCAGCCGGGATTGCCGATTTGGGCCGCCCGGGGTGCCGGTGCGTGACGCCGACCTCCCCGGACCACCGTTCCCGGCCCGCATGAGCCACGCTGCGCACACGCCCCTCAATGGGCCGGGATAGGCAAAGATATAGGATAATATTCAGCGCTTGTCAAGACCTCCTGCCCTCAGGCCCAGCATTTCGAGGGCCTCGGCGATCCGGCGCGCGCGCTCGGCGCAGCACCTGACCAGCGGGAGGCGCAGGTCGGGGCTGAAGCCGCTTCGCAGCAGGAACAGGGCGTATTTGACCGGGGCCGCATCCCCGTCCGGTCCGATCGCGTCCACCAGGGGGAGCAGGCGATGCTGCAGCCGCATGGCTTCGCCTCCCCGCCCCTCGCGGCAGGCGCGATGGAGCGCGGCGCAGAGGCCCGGCACCACGTTCGCCGCGACGGACAGGAGGCCGGAGCCGCCCGCCAGCAGGAACGGGGCAGCCTGTTCATCCCGGGCCGTGAAGCTCAGCTTTCCCCTGGCTGCCGGCGGCACAGTCGCACCGGGGCCGGCATCCACGAACCCGACCACGCGGTCGAGCCGGGACAGCCGCTCGACGCTGGATGGCGCGAGGTCGACGCGCGTCCGCCCGGGATCGTTCTGCACCAGGACGGCGCAATCCGTAGCCCGGGCGATAGCCTCGATGTGGCGGCAGATCCCTTCCTGCGCCGGCCGGCTGTAGGGCGGTGTCTGGACCAGAAGCGCATCCGCCCCGGCGGCGGCGGCCGAGCGGGCCAGGGCGATGCCGGCTTCGGTGCTGCTGGTGCACAGGCCCGCGATGATCACTGCGCGCCCGCCTGCGCTCTCCCGGGCGATCGCGATCAGGCGCTCGCGCTCCCGCGTCGCCAGGGTGGGGCCTCGCCCGCCGGTCCCGCCACACAGAGGCCGGAAGAGCCCGCGTCGACCTGCCAGGCGGCCAGTTCCGCGAAGCTCCGCTCGTCCACGCCCGCGCCATAGAAGGGTGTCACGGCCATGACGATCGGGCCGGCGAGGGCGGCCCGGCCAAGAAGGGGTGACACCCGCGTTCAGAGCCGCAGGGCGATCGGCTCGGCGACGAGCCGGACGGCGCCCTCGCGCCCTTCGGTCTCGAACCGCGCATAGCGCAGGGCCGCATCCTGGTTCGTGAACAGGCCGCCCCCCAGCCCGTGCGTTTCCACCGCCAGCCAATGCCCCTCGCCATCGCGGCCGACCACGAACGCCGTCTTCGGCGCCTGGTACGGATCCGGTTCAATTTCGCGTTGCGATGCCATGAAGATCACCTGCTTCGCGGCCTCTTGTGCCGCCGCCGAAAAATCATGGCCGCGGCATAAAGAATCGAGCGGGAGCAGATGGGTGTTTCATAAGCGCCCCATTAACATTCACGCTATGGTTAACGGTGATCTACATACGTTCATCGCCGCTACACCGGCGCTGTTCTTGTCAGGCGCAAAACTATTCGAGACGCCCTTGCGATAATGGGCGCAGCCCAGCGGAGAACGGGCCTCTGCGCGGTGCCAGCAGGCGTGGGCCCAGGCGGGCTGGTCCATCATGAGGACGAGGACGGCGTCCCCTTCGAGGGCCCGCGTGAGAAGGCCGCAGCGCGGGCAGAGGAGGGTCTGGACATCGACACGAGCCATGGCGGGAGGGCAACCGGATGAGATGCCTGGCGCTACGCGCCCCGCCATAGTGTTTCGAGGTGGCTACGGGCCCGCTCGTATAAAGGCAGCGCCTATGCGGAAGGCACCGCAATGGGTCGATTTCTTTCCCCGACAATGACATAGAGGCGCCCAGCCCCCATATTCCAAGCACAGTGAAAATGGCCGTCGAGCGATACAACGCGAAGGAAACAGAACCGCGCTGGCAGGAGGTCTGGTCAGAGCGCGAGCTTTTCCGCACCCACAACGACGATCCCCGGCCGAAATACTACGTGCTGGAGATGTTCCCCTACCCGTCGGGGCGCATCCATATGGGCCACGTCCGCAACTACACGATGGGCGACGTGGTGGCCCGCTACAAGCGGGCGCGTGGCTTCAACGTGCTCCATCCGATGGGATGGGACGCCTTCGGCATGCCGGCCGAAAACGCCGCCATGCAGAACAAGGTCCACCCGAAGGAATGGACCTACGCCAACATCGCCACCATGCGGAAGCAGCTGAAGTCGATGGGCCTCTCCCTCGACTGGTCGCGCGAGATCGCGACCTGCGATCCGTCCTACTACAAGCACCAGCAGCGCATGTTCCTCGATTTCCTCGAGGCCGGGCTGGTCGCGCGCAAGACCGCCAAGGTGAACTGGGACCCGGTCGACCAGACCGTGCTCGCTAACGAGCAGGTGATCGATGGCCGGGGCTGGCGCTCGGGCGCGCTCGTCGAGCAGCGCGAGCTGACGCAGTGGTTCTTCAAGATCACGGATTACGCGGCGGACCTCGATTCCCGCCTCGACACGCTGGAGCGCTGGCCGGAGAAGGTCCGGCTGATGCAGCGCAACTGGATCGGCCGCTCGGAAGGGCTGCTCGTCCGCTTCGCGCTCGACCCGGCGACGACACCTGCGGGCGAGGACTCGCTCGACATCTACACCACGCGCCCGGACACGCTGTTCGGCGCGAAGTTCCTGGCCGTCGCGCCGGACCATCCGCTTGCCAAGGCGGCCGCCGCGAACAATCCGGAGCTCGCCGCCTTCGCCGAGGAATGCCGCCGCATGGGCACGGCGCAGGAGGCGATCGACAAGGCCGAGAAGCTCGGCTTCGACACCGGCATCCGGGCGACGCATCCCTTCGACCCGAACTGGCAGCTGCCCGTCTACGTGGCGAACTTCATCCTCATGGAATACGGCACGGGCGCCATCTTCGGCTGCCCGGCGCATGACCAGCGCGACCTCGACTTCGTGAACAAGTACGGGCTCGGCAACACGCCCGTCGTGTGCCCGCCCGGCCAGGACCCCGCCACCTTCGTCATCACGGACGAGGCCTATGACGGGGAGGGAACCCTCATCAATTCCCGCTTCCTGGACGGGATGACCATCGCCGAGGCCAAGGAAGAGGTCGCGCGGCGGCTCGAATCCGAGACCCGCGGCAACCGGCCCGTCGGCGAGCGCAAGGTGAATTACCGGCTGCGCGACTGGGGCATCTCGCGCCAGCGCTACTGGGGCTGCCCGATCCCGGTGATCCATTGCGATTCCTGCGGCGTCGTACCCGTGCCGAAGGAGGACCTGCCCGTCACGCTGCCGGAGGACGTGTCGTTCGACCAGCCGGGCAACCCGCTCGATCGCCATGCCGCCTGGCTGAAGGTGACCTGCCCGAAATGCCACGGCGAGGCCCGGCGCGAGACGGACACGATGGACACCTTCGTGGATTCGTCCTGGTACTTCGCGCGCTTCACGGACCCGACGCTGACCGACGCGCCGACAGACCCGGATACCGTCGATAGCTGGCTGCCGGTCGACCAGTATATCGGCGGGATCGAGCACGCGATCCTGCACCTGCTCTATTCGCGCTTCTTCACGCGCGCGATGCGCCGCGTCGATCTGACGGGCGTGGACGAGCCCTTCGACGGGCTCTTCACCCAGGGCATGGTCGTCCACGAGACCTACCGCGATCAGGCCGGCAACTGGGTCCAGCCCTCCGAGGTGCGCATCGAAGCCGAGGGCGGAGCCCGGCGAGCGTTTCACGTGAAAACATCCGAGCCGGTCGAGATCGGCTCGATCGAGAAGATGTCGAAGTCGAAGAAGAACACGGTCGACCCAGACGACATCATCGCCAGCTACGGTGCCGACACCGCCCGATGGTTCATGCTGTCCGACTCGCCGCCCGAGCGCGACGTCATCTGGACGGAGGAGGGCGTGCAGGGCGCCTGGCGTTTCGTCCAGCGCGTGTGGCGGCTGGTAGGCGAGGTGGCCGAGGCCGGCACGGATGGCGGGGCAGGGCCGGAAAGCCTGCGTCGCGCCGCCCACAAGACGCTCGCCGCCATCCAGGAGGATATCGACGGCCTGCGCTTCAACCGCGCGGTCGCCCGGATCTACGAGCTCGCCAATGCGATCGGGAGCGAGCTCCAGGCCGGCCATGGCGGCTCGGCGGCGGCCCGCGAGGCGACCCGCATTCTCGTCCAGCTCATCGCCCCGATGATGCCGCACCTCGCCGAGGAATGCTGGCGGGTGCTGGGCCATAAGGGGCTCGTCGCCGAGGCGGCATGGCCCGAGGTTGTGCCCGAGTTGCTCGTGGAGGACACGATCACCCTCCCCGTCCAGGTGAACGGCCGGAAGCGGGCGGACATCACGGTGGCCCGCGATGCGGACAACGGCACGATCGAGGCCGCGGCGCTCTCGCACGAGGCCGTGAAGCGTGCCATGGAAGGCAAGCCCGCCCGTAAGGTCATCGTCGTCCCCCAGAGGATCGTGAATGTCGTGGCTTGAGAAAAGCGTGAGCCGCCGCGCGCCGCGTAATCTTGCGCTGCTCGGCGCCCTCACCCTCGCGCTCGCCGGCTGCTTCCGCCCGCTCTACGGGCCGACGGCCACCGGGGAGAAGCTGCAGGATGTTCTCGCCGCGATCGACGTCGAGATGGCCGTGACCCCGCCCGGCCAGGAGCGGTTCGGCCACTATCTCCGGAGCGAGCTGATCTTCGATCTCGACGGCTCCGGCAAGCCGAGCCCGAAGCGCTACAAGCTATCGCTGGACGCCGCCGAGACGATTCAGCCCGTCTCGGTCGACATGCTGACGGGCCGGGCCGACCAGGCCATGCTGAACGGCACTGTGAAGTTCGTCCTCAAGGATGCCACCGGGAAGACCGTGTTCGCGGGCCTCGCCCGCGCGGATGCCAGCTACCAGCGCGACGAGCAGCGCTTCGCCGCCGTCCGGGCGGCGCGCAATGCCGACATGCGCGTCGCGGCGCAGATCGCCGACGACATCAAGCAGCGCCTGGCCGCCTATTTCGCCACCTCTCCCTGACGCGAGATGGTCGCCGTCAAGGCCGCTGACGTCGACCGGGCCGTCGCCAACCGCCGGTCGGACGTCAACCTTCTCCTCTTCTACGGGCCCGATGCAGGCCGGGTGACGGAGCGCGCCCGGATGGCGGCCCGGAACGCCGTCGCCGATCCGAGCGATCCGTTCCAGCTCATCCGCCTGGACGGCGACAGCATTGCCGAGCAGCCGGGCCGGCTGGTCGAGGAGGCCTCGACCTTCGGCCTCTTCGGGGGCAAGCGCGCGATCTGGGTGCGGCCGACCGGCCGGAACATCACGCCGGCCGTGGCGGCCTGCCTCGATGTGGCCCTCGTCGATACGCTGGTCGTGGTCGAGGCCGGCGATCTCGCCAAGAACGCGCCGCTGCGAACCGCTTGCGAAGGATCTCCGCGCGCACTCGCCCTGCCCTGCTACAGTGACGACGGGCGCGATCTCGCGACGGTGATCACGGAGACGCTCCGCGGCTACGGCCTTGCGATCGATCCGGAGGTTCGGGATCTCCTGGCCGACAGCCTCGGCGGCGATCGCCTGGCGACGCGCGGCGAACTGGAGAAGCTGGCGCTCTACGCGCATGGCCAGGGAAGCGTCACCAGCGAGGACGTGGAGGCCGTCGTCAGCGACGTCTCCGGCCCGAGCATCGACGCCGTGATCGACGCCGCGTTCCTGGGCGACCGCCTCGCCTTGCAGGCCGGGCTGGAGCAGCTGTCGCATCACGGGACGGCACCGGCCGCCGTCATCGCCCTGGCACTGCGGCACGGGCTCACGCTGCTGGGCCACGTGGTCAGGCTCGGCGGCGGCAGCGATGTCGAGGGGGCGCTCCGCAACTGGCGCGGGCTGCATTTCCGCCGCAAGGCCGCCGCGACGCGCCAGCTCAAGCTCTGGACGCCGGATCGTCTGGCGAAGGTGATCGAGGCCCTGCAGGCGGCGGCGCTTGCGACCCGGCAGACGCCGGGGCTGGCCGACGCGGCCGCCTCGCACGCCCTGTTCGTCCTGGCTTCGCGGGCGCGAGCGGCCGCCTCCCGCTAGGGCAGGGGCGGGCCGGCGCGCGCTTCAGGCCTTCAGGCGCTGGCAGAGCGCGTCGAGCTGCTCGAGCGAGCGATACTTGATCCGCAGCTCGCCCGACGAGCCGCGATTGTCGATCTTGACGACGAGCCCGAGCACGTCCTGCAGGGCGATCTCCAGCGCCCGCGTATCGGCATCCACGGTGCGCGGCTGGCGCTTGGGCGCCTCGCCCGGGCCCGCCGCCTCCTCCGCCTCGGCCTTGGCGATCCGCTCCACATCGCGGACGTTGAGACCCTGCTCGACGATGCTCTTGGCGACTGCCTCCGGATTGCGGACCGACAGCAGCGCCCGCGCATGGCCGGCCGTGATGTCGCCCTTGGCAACGATATCCCGCACGGAGTTCGGCAGTTTCAGCAGCCGAAGCGTGTTCGCCACATGGCTGCGGCTCTTGCCGAGAACCGAGCCGAGATCGGCCTGGGTATAGCCGTGGTCGGCGATGAGCTTCTCGTATCCCGCGGCCTCGTCGAGCACGTTGAGGTCCGAGCGCTGGACATTCTCGATGATGGCGAGTTCGAGGGCCGTCTTGTCGTCGGCCTCGATGATGACGACCGGCACGTCGTGCAGGCCGGCGCGCTGCGCCGCGCGCCAGCGGCGCTCGCCCGCGATGATCTCGTAGGCGTCCGGCAGGTTCAGCAGCGGCCGGACCACGATCGGCTGGATGATGCCGCGCTCCTTGATGGAGCTGGCAAGGTCCTCGAGCTCGGCCTCGGCGAATTGCGTGCGGGGGTTACGCGGGTTGCGGCGCAGGAACTCGATCGGGACCTTGCGCTGCCCGCGGGCGCGCTCGACGATCGGTTCCTCGTCGACCTCCCCGATCAGGGCGGCCAGGCCGCGGCCGAGCCGCGAGCGCGCAAGTTCCTCGGCCATGGTGGCGTCCGTCTCCATGCAGCAGCTCAGGCGGCGTTCTGCAGCGCACGCTCGCGCTGGATCACCTCTGAGGCAAGTTTCAGATACGCCTGAGAGCCGGCGCAGCGCAGGTCGTAAAGCAGCACGGGCTTGCCGTGCGAGGGCGCTTCCGACACCCGCACGTTCCGGGGAATGACCGTGTCGTAGACCGTCGGTCCCATGAACTCGCGCACGTCCGCCACGACCTGGTTGGCGAGGTTGTTGCGGGGATCGAACATCGTCAGCACGACCCCATGGATCGAGAGCTTCGGGTTCAGGTTCGACCGCACCTGCTCGACGGTCTTGATGAGCTGGCTCAAGCCCTCGAGCGCAAAGAACTCGCATTGCAGCGGAACGACCACCGCATCGGCCGCCGTGAGGGCATTGATGGTGAGAAGGTTGAGCGAGGGCGGGCAGTCGATCAGTACGTAGGTGATCCGCTCGGCCTCCGGTACCATCAGCGACAGCTCGTTGATGGCCCGACGCAGCCGCTGCGCCCGGTCCCGCTCCTTCGCGATTTCCAGCTCGACGCCGAGGAGATCCATGGTCGAGGGTGCGACGAAGAGGTTGGGGACGGCGGTCTCCTGGATGACCGCCCGCATCGCCGATTCGCCCGTCAGCACATGATAGGTCGAGAGCGCCCGCCGCTTGCGGTCGATGCCGAGGCCGGTCGACGCATTGCCCTGCGGATCCAGATCTACCACCAGCACACGCTCGCCGATCGCCGCGAGTGCCGTTCCGAGATTGATGGCAGTCGTCGTCTTGCCGACGCCGCCCTTCTGGTTGGCGAGCGCCAGAACGCGAGGGGCGCCGGACGCGGGAGTTCCGGCTGAGAGCATGGTCACGATGGATCCGTGGGCCGAGATACGAGACGACCGCCGAAGCGTCGGATGCGAAGGATGCGGCCGCCGGAATCGACGGCGCTCGGGATCGCATCCGCTTCAAAGATCCAGGATTCGGCGGCCTTCGTCAATTCAGACAGGTGGTCTCTCCCCTTGGGGAAGAGGCCGGTCGTGCCGTTCGAGAGGAGGGGAGCGGCGAGCTCTAGAAGCTCATCGAGGCTCGCGAGGGCGCGTGCTGTCACCACCTGCGGGACGGGATCGAGCCTCGGCAGCACGGCCTCGATCCGACCTTCCCACACCTTCGCCGGAGCGCCCGTCGCGCGCGCGACATGGCGCAGGAAGGCGCATTTTCGGCTGTCGCTCTCGACGAGGTGAACCTGCGTGTTCGGCCGGGCGATCGCGATCACGAGGCCAGGAAAACCCGCGCCGGAGCCGAGATCGGCCCATACCTCGCCGTCTGCGAGATCCGCGAGTTGCAGCGAGTCCGCAAAGTGCCGGTCCCAGATCTCGCCGAGCGTGCTCGGGCCGACAAGGTTCTTGACCTTCTGCCAGCGACGGAGCTCGGCCTCGTAGATGGCGAGCCGGTCCCGGGTTTCACGTGAAACGCCGGCCAGGATCTCGGCCGCGCTCTGCCCGTGCAACTCAGCCATTCCGACCGTCGAGAGAGCGGCCACGCTGCTTGGCATGAGCCGCGAGCAGCGTGAGCGCAGCCGGGGTCATCCCCTCGATACGGGCTGCATGCCCGATCGTGGCTGGCCGGACGAGATCGAGCTTGGTCCGTAGTTCGGCTGAGAGCCCGGCCAACGACGAGAAGTCGATGCCGGTCGGAAGCGAGTAGGATTCGTCACGCCGGAAGGCCGCTGCATCCTGAGCCTGACGCTCCAAATAGACGTCATAGCGTGCATCCGTCTCGACCCGCTCGGTGAGGCGAGGGGAGGCGCCGCCGAGCTCGGGCCAGATCGCGGCAAGCCGCTCGAGCGTCACGCCCGGATGGGAGAGCAGCTGGAACGCCGAACGGCGCTGGCCGTCCTGGTTGAGGGCCAGCCCGTGGCGGCGTGCCTCGTTCGGGGTCAGCGACAACTCGCCGAGCCGGCGGCGGAGCGCTTCATGGTCCCGCTGCCAGACATCGAACCAGGCCCCGCGCTCAGGCCCAACCGCACCCAGTTCAATAGCCTTGGGGGTGAGCCGCTCATCCGCGTTGTCCGCGCGCAGGCTCAACCGGAACTCGGAGCGCGAGGTGAACATGCGATAGGGCTCGCTGACCCCCCGGGTGATCAGGTCGTCGACCAGGACCCCGATATAGCTTTCCGAGCGATCGAACGTGACCCCGTCAGTTCGGCCGGAGGCGCGCAGGGCCGCGTTGAAACCGGCCAGGATTCCCTGCGCAGCCGCCTCCTCGTAGCCGGTCGTGCCATTGATCTGACCGGCCAGGAAAAGGCCGGGGAGCTGCTTCAGCTCCAGGGTCGGGCCGAGGCTGCGCGGATCCACGTAGTCGTATTCGATGGCATAGCCGGGCCGGACCATGCGGACATGCTCGAGGCCCGGAATGGCGGCCAGGATGGCCCGCTGCACATCCTCCGGGAGCGAGGTCGAGATGCCGTTCGGGTAGACGGTCGTGTCGTCGAGACCTTCGGGTTCGAGAAAGATCTGGTGGCCTTCCCGATCCCCGAACCGCACCACCTTGTCCTCGATGGAAGGGCAGTATCGCGGCCCCCGCCCCTTGATGTCGCCGGAGAACATCGGCGCACGGTGGAGATTGGCGCGGATCGCGTCGTGGACCGCCTGGCTCGTCCGCGTGATGCCGCATTCGATCTGCGGCACCCGGATCCGGCCGGTCAGCGCGGAGAATGGCACGGGTTCGTCGTCGGCCGGCTGCTTCTCGACCGAGGCCCAGTCGATGGTGCGGCCGTCGAGCCGCGGCGGCGTCCCGGTCTTCAGCCGGCCAAGCGGCAGGCCGAAGCTCGCCAGTGTGCGGGACAAGCCCAGTGATGGCTCCTCGCCGAAGCGCCCGGCCGGGATCTTCACCTCGCCGATATGGATGAGGCCGCCGAGGAACGTGCCCGTGGTGAGGATGACCGCTCCGGCCGCAATGGTGCGCCCATCCGCCAGGATAAGGCCGCTCACGCGGCCATCGGCCAGCGTGAGATCCTCCACGGCACCTTCGACGATGTCGAGGTTCGCGGTCTCGCCGAGAATCCGCTGAACGGCTCGCGCGTAGAGTTTCCGGTCGGCCTGCGTCCGCGGGCCGCGCACGGCCGGGCCTTTGCGGCGGTTCAGAAGCCGGAATTGGATGCCAGCCTCGTCAGCTGCTCGGCCCATGACGCCATCGAGCGCATCGACCTCACGGACAAGATGCCCCTTGCCGAGACCCCCAATCGCGGGGTTGCACGACATTGCACCGACGGTCGCCCGCCCATGCGTGACGAGCGCTGTCCGCGCCCCGAGCCGGGCTGCGGCCGAGGCAGCCTCAGCGCCGGCATGGCCGCCGCCCACCACGACGACGTCGTAGCGCAATCGATCTGCACTCCAGTGTTCCACGTGAAACGCTACCTACTTCCCGATGCAGAACTGGCCGAAGATCCGGTCCAGGACCTCTTCCACGTCCACGCGGCCGGTGATCCGGCCCAGAGCCCGCACGGCGAGCCGCAGATCTTCCGCGGCCAGCTCCTCGTGCCCGATACGCTGGGCCTCCGCGGCGCGGGCAAGAGCCGCGGCCACATCCTCCAGGGCGCGCCGATGGCGCTCCCGCGTGATGACGGCGTCGCCCGCCCCGGTTAGGCCCAACTCGGCCCGTTCCCGGACCAGCGCGATCAGCGCGTCGAGCCCCGCGCCGGTCAATGCCGAGACGGCGAGATCGGCACCCGGGGGTGCCGGCGCGAGATCGCGCTTCGTCGCGACCCTGACGACAGGCGCCGCGCCAAGTTCTCCGTCGGGCTCGGCCGACCCGCCGGGGGCAAGCAGCCATAGCACGAGATCCGCATCGCGCGCACGTTTCCGCGTCCGGGCGATGCCCTCCTGCTCGACCGGGTCGGCCGCCTCGCGCAGCCCGGCCGTATCGACGAAGGTGACGGGAAGCCCGCCGAGATCGCACCTCACCTCGATCACGTCGCGGGTCGTGCCCGCATGCGGCGAGACGATCGCGACCTCGCGCCGGGCGAGGGCGTTCAGGAGGGTCGACTTGCCGGCATTGGGCGGCCCCGCGATCACGACCACGAAGCCTTCCCGCAGGCGCTCGCCCGTGCCCGCGCGGGCCAGTTCCATGCCGACCTCATCCCCGACGGCATGAAAGATCGCAGCCGCCTCGGCACTCGCCGCCTCCGCCACATCCGCCTCGTCGCTGAAATCGAGGCCCGCCTCTGCCAGGGCGAGTGCATCGACCAGGCGCTCGCGCCAATCGGCGACCCTGCCTGCGAGGGCGCCCTCCAGCTGGCGGAAAGCCTGGCGCCGCTGCGCCTCGGTCTCGGCATCGATCAGGTCGGCGAGGCCTTCGACGGCCGAAAGGTCCATGCGGCCGGACAGGAAGGCGCGCCGGGTGAACTCTCCTGGCTCGGCGGCCCTCAGGCCGGGGAGTCCGGCCAGGGCTCGCAGCACGGCGGCACGGACCGCGACACCGCCGTGGATATGAAGCTCCGCCTGGTCCTCGCCCGTGAAGCTTGCGGGACCCGGGAGCCAGAGCACCAGAGCCTGGTCGAGAGGCTCGCCCGTCCCCGGATCGCGGAGGCGGCGCAGCGAGGCGCGGCGCGGCGCCGGCAGCCCGCCGGCCAACAGCGTCTCGACCGCGCCGCGGCTGCCCGGGCCGGACAGCCGAATCACGGCGATGCCGGCCCGGCCGAAGCCGGAGGCGAGGGCGAAGATGGTATCGCCCGAATTGACCATGGCGTGCCCGAATTCTCCCGGTGCGGTCGCCGCAAGGGCTCGCGACTGCGGTGGACAGGATGTCGCTGCCGGGCTGTACTCCGGGGAGAGCTCAGGGCGAAGCTCCAACGCCCGGGCCGGCTTAGGGAGGCCTTACATGATGAAGCGTCTGCTGCCGATGACCCTGGCGGCTACCCTGTTCGCCGCCTTGCCGGCACTGGCGCAAGGCCTGCCGACCGCAAAGCCCGAGGAGGTCGGGTTATCGTCGGAACGATTGCAGCGGATATCGGATGCACTCAGGCGCGACGTCGAGAAGGGGCAGATCCCCGGTGCGACGCTGCTGATCGGCCGGCACGGCAAGGTGGCCTATCTGGAAACCTTCGGGTCGCTCGACCCCGAGACGCGCGCGCCGATGACCAAGGACGCGATCTTCCGCATCTACTCGATGACGAAGCCGATCACGTCGGTGGCCGCCATGATGCTGGTCGAGGAGGGAAGGCTCTCGCTGAGCGACTCGGTCTCGAAGCACCTGCCCGAGTTCAAGGACGTGAAGGTGGGGGTCGAGAAGCCTGGACCGGACGGCAAGCCCATCCTCGAAGAGGTCGCGCCCCGGCGGGCCATGACGATCCAGGACCTGCTCCGGCACACGTCCGGGCTGACCTATGGCTTGTTCGGGGACAGCCTCGTGAAGCAGGCCTATCGCGAGCGGGGCGTGCTCGAGGGCGACTTCGACAATGCCGAGCTCTCCGCCCGGCTGGCGAAGATGCCGCTGATGTTCCCCCCGGGCTCGTCATGGGAATACAGCCACGCGACCGACGTGCTCGGCCGCGTGGTGGAGGTGGTTTCGGGCCAGACGCTGGGAGAATTCCAGAAGGCCCGCATCCTGGAGCCGCTCGGCATGAAGGACACGTCCTTCTACGTGACGGACACAGCCAAGCACGCGCGCGTGGCCGAGCCCTTCAAGACGGACCGCAATATCGGGGCGGGTGTCGACATGTTCGATCCGCGGGTGCAGCGCCGCTACGAGAGCGGCGGAGGCGGCCTGGTCGCGACGGTCGGCGATTACGCCCGCTTCGCCCAGATGCTCCTCAACGGCGGCGTGCTGGACGGAAAGCGGCTGCTCAGCCCGGCGACCGTGAACTACATGACCTCCGATCATCTCGGCGCGATCCCGACGGGAGCCGCCTATCTGCCCGGCGACGGATATGGGTTCGGGCTCGGTTTCGCCGTGCGCAAGGCAGACGGGATCTCTCCCCAGTTCGGCACAAAGGGCGAGTACAATTGGGGCGGCGCAGGGGGCACCTATTACTGGGCCGATCCGAAGAACGGCATGTTCGTGGTGCTCGGGATGCAATCGCCGAAGCAGCGCCTCCATTATCGGGCCGTGCTTCGCAGCATGGTGTACGGCGCGCTCGTGTCGGACAACGGCGAGCGATAGCGTGTGATGGCACAGGCCCGAAGCACGAGAGCCGGGCGGTGCGCGAGCACCGCCGTGAGGCTGTCGAGGCTGACGGCAGGAAGACAGCACCGGGAGGGGCGAGGATGAGCCATGCCTCACTGTGCGGCTCGAGAGGCCGCTCCCGGCGCGTCGTACGCGGGTTTGTTGCTGCTAGGCTGCCGCCCGTCCGCGCTCGGCAGCCGTCAAAACGCAGCGTCCTGACCGGGTGGCTCCATGCGGACCTCCCTTCGAGCGGGTTCGCCGGCTCGTCGCCGACGTGAGCCGAGGTCATCGGCTGACCCCGATCATCTGCCGACGGGCGGCGGAGTCAACGTAACCCGCAGACGGAGGCCGCCCGAGTTGCTACCTTCCCGACGACACAGGAGACGTATGATGCGAGTCCCCGGCCCACCTCTTGGCGGGCATCCTCGGGGCCGAGTGCCGCGCGCAATCCGCCGTAGGCGGCCTGTGCGACCTCGCCTGGTCGATCAGGCCCGCCAGATACACCATCCGGTGGCGGGGGAGTACGGAAGGCTGGTCGGGAAAGGTCCTGAGCCAGAAGTCGCACAGGGCGACGCAGACGCCTTCCTCGTCGCTCCGGAGAAGCCGCGCCTGCTGGAAGCTCGCCAGATCGAACCTTGCCATGACCTTCTCCCCCGATCTGGCGGAAGAAGATACGCCCCCGGACCTGCGCACCGGCGTGCTTCGCCACACGCCGGAATGCGTCCCGTCAGGTGGTTCATGGCGGTGTGGTCTACAGGAACGCTCGCCGCCGCTTGCCCTTTCAAGCGGCCCACCTCATCTTCGGGGCATGACGAGCAAAGGCGCTCATCTCGCAGAGTTTCGGCGCTCCGGCTCACCTCCAGCGGGCGCCAACGTTCTTCCGGAGCTGAGCCGCGTCGAGCTGCTTTCCGCTGAGCAGACACGGGACGGGCGGCTGGTACCTGCCCGCTCCGCCGGAACGATCGTCGAGGTGTTGGCCAAGGGCGACGCCTACATGGTGGAGTTCGTCGAACCCTTCCCGGCCCTGCTTACGCTGGACGCACACCGCGTGCGTGCCATTCGGCCGGGAGATTGACGCCGTATCATCCTCTCGCCGGCCGGATCGTCAGGCGCGAGAAGGTGACCCGTTACCTCCTCGATCTCACGAGCCCGGACGGCCGGGGCAAAGCCCGCTTCTTCATGGCCTTTGGGTTCCATCCGGATCGACCGGAGGAACTGATCGAGGCTCTACTCGAGCATGGGGACTCTCAACCGATCCTCGACATCTGGCACGACCCCTGGGGCCGCCACGTGGAGGTCGTTGGGCCGATAACCTCTCCGGATGGTCGCAACCCCACCATCCTGACCGCTTGGGTGCAGGACCAAGATGGGGACATCAGGCTGGCCACCGCGTATCCATACGCGAAGTGAGGCGCTCCGCCTCACGCCCGAGGGGGATTACCGCCCTCAGGTGTTCATGGAGTCGAAGAAGTCCTGGTTCGTCTTGGTTTGACGAAGCTTGTCGAGCAGGAATTCCATCGCGTCGACCGTCCCCATCGGGTTCAGGATGCGGCGGAGCACGTACATCTTCTTGAGGACGTCGGCCGGGACCAGCAGCTCTTCCTTGCGGGTGCCGGAGCGCGTGATGTCGAGCGCCGGGAAGATGCGCTTGTCCGAGACCTTGCGGTCCAGGATGATCTCCGAATTGCCGGTGCCCTTGAACTCCTCGAAGATCACCTCGTCCATGCGCGAGCCGGTATCGATGAGCGCGGTCGCGATGATGGTGAGCGAGCCGCCTTCCTCGATGTTGCGGGCCGCGCCGAAGAAGCGCTTCGGGCGCTGCAGGGCGTTGGCGTCCACGCCGCCGGTCAGGACCTTGCCGGAGGACGGCACGACCGTGTTGTAGGCGCGGCCGAGGCGGGTGATCGAATCGAGCAGGATCACGACGTCGCGGCCATGCTCGACGAGGCGCTTGGCCTTCTCGATCACCATCTCGGCGACCTGGACATGGCGGGCCGCAGGCTCGTCGAAGGTCGAGGAGATGACCTCGCCCTTCACCGAACGCTGCATGTCGGTGACCTCTTCCGGCCGCTCGTCGATGAGCAGCACGATCAGGTAGCACTCGGGATGGTTCGCCGTGACGGACTTGGCGACGTTCTGGAGAAGGACCGTCTTACCCGTGCGGGGCGGGGCGACGATGAGGGCGCGCTGGCCCTTTCCGATAGGCGAGACGACGTCGATGATGCGGGCGGAGAAATCGCGCTTGCCCGTCTCCTCGACCACCTCGAGGCGAATCCGCTCGTCCGGGTAGAGCGGCGTCAGATTGTCGAAATGGACCTTGTGCTTGAGCTTCTCGGGGTCCTCGAAATTGATCGTGTTGACCTTGAGCAGCGCGAAGTAGCGCTCGCCTTCCTTCGGTCCCCGAATCGGTCCGTCGACCGTGTCACCCGTCCGCAGGCCGAAGCGGCGGATCTGCGAGGGCGACACATAGATGTCGTCCGGGCCCGGAAGGTAGTTCGAATCCGGCGATCGCAGAAATCCGAACCCGTCCTGCAGCACCTCGACCACGCCCTGCCCGACGATCTCCGTCTCGCGCGCCGCAAGCTGCTTCAGGATCGCGAACATCAACTCCTGCTTGCGCATGGTCGATGCGTTCTCGACTTCGCATTCCTCGGCGAAAGCCAGGAGCTCGGTCGGGGACTTGGCTTTCAGGTCCTCAAGTTTCACTTCCCTCATCGGGGAACACTCTCGCGGGTAGAAGAAGGAGGGCCGAGGTCACGCGGGGGGTCGACAGGGCTGCCCGGTTGTGCGCGCTCGCGGAAACGAGCCTCGAGGGCTCCACCACGCGTAGCGACCTGTCGGTTGGGAGAGCTTGTCTATAGGGCCTTTCCCGCCTGCCCTCAAGAGCTAGGCGGGTGGGAAAATCAGAACGGCTTGAAGACGACGAGCACCACGATCGCGATCAGGCACAGCGTGGGCACTTCGTTGATGATCCGGTAGTAGCGCGCCGAACGCGTATTGCGGTCCTCCGCGAATTCCCGCATCCGCCGCACCAGCACGCCGTGCAGCCCGGAGAGGATGAGCACGAAGACGAGCTTGGCGTGCATCCAGCCGTCCCGGAACGCCCCGATCTCCCAGGCGAGCCAGAGCCCGAACACCCAGGTCGACACCATGGCCGGGTTGATGATCGCCTTCAGGAGGCGCCGCTCCATGACCTTGAAGGTCTCCGATTGCGGCGAACCGGCCGGCGCATCCACGTGATAGACGAAGAGGCGCGGCAGGTAGAACATCCCGGCCATCCAGGCGACGAGCGAGATGATGTGAAGGCTCTTCAGGGTCGGATAGAGCATCAGCGCGATGCCGCCGCCCTGACCCGCGCGAGCATGCGCTCGACATGCGCGACCGGCGTCTCCGGCAGGATGCCGTGGCCGAGATTGAAGATGTGAGGCCGACCCTCGACGGCATCCAGGATCGTGTCGACGCCGCGATCGAGAGCCTCGCCGCCGGCCAGGAGCGCCAGCGGATCGAGATTGCCCTGGGTCGGCAGGTGCTCGGGGAAGGTCGGCAGCACGTGGGCGAGGTCCACCGTCCAATCGAGGCCGAGCGCGTCCCCGGGGCAGTTCCAGCCGAGCTGCGTCATATGGCCTCCCGATCCGCGGATGAAGACGATGACGCGAGCCTCGGGCCGTGCCGCCTTCACGCCGGCGACGATGCGGGAGATCGGCTCGAGCGACAGCGGACGGAACAGGATCGGCGGCAGGGCGGCTCCGAAGGATTCGAAGATCTGCACGGCATCCGCCCCGGAATCGATCTGCCGGACCAGGTAGGCGGTCGAGGCCTCCACGAGCCGATCGATCAGCGCCGTCATCAGTTCGGGATCGCGGTAGGCGAGCGTCCGGGCCGGCGCCTGATCGGGCGTTCCCTTGCCGGCGATCATGTAGCTCGCCACCGTCCAGGGAGCGCCACAGAACCCGAGAAGCGCCGTCTCTCTCGGCAGCCCCTCCCTGACGCGCTGCAGCGTCTCGAAAACGGGCGCGAGGCGTTCGAGCGGGATCGTCGGGGCGAGGCGGTTCAACTCCTCCATCGAGGTGGTCGGCGACAGGCGCGGCCCCTCGCCCTCCTGGAAGGTGACGTCCACGCCGAGCGCGTGCGGGATGACCAGGATGTCGGAGAACATAATGGCCGCGTCGAACCCGAACCGCCGGATCGGCTGCAGGGTCACCTCCGCGGCGAGCTCCGGATTGTAGCAGAGGTTCAGGAAGGAGCCGGCCTTCGCCCGCACCTCGCGATACTCCGCCAGGTACCGTCCCGCTTGCCGCATCATCCAGACCGGCGGTGGCCACACCGCCTCGCCGTCCAACACCCGGCAGACCGCTCTATCCGAAGGCACTCCGCCCACCACTCTCTCAAAAGAGGAATCTTGAATCTGAATCTTTGCTTCTCTTGCTTGATGGCCCGGACTCGCTCGCACAAGGCGATCCACAGCCTGCCCACAAGGCCGGGTAGCACGGATCGGCGCCGGTTGCAGGCCCGGGCGGGTTAACAGACCTTAAAGGTTACCAAGGTGTTAACCGCCGACCCGCCCCGCGTCGGGTGGCCGCGCGTCCCCGTCATCACCGAATCCCGGCCGCGAGGCCTCCCGGGTTAATGCCTGTTAACCCCGGCGGGGAGAGACTCACAGGCGGCTTCCCTGGACCGCTCCGGCCGGGTCCCTTATCCACATCCATCGACTCCCTGATCCCGGATTGTCCCCCGTGGGCCGCAGCTACTTTCACCTCCACCTGGTGTCGGATTCGACCGGCGAGACGCTGATCGCGGTCGCCCGCGCGGCCACGGCGCAATACGAGGGCGTCTCGGCCATCGAGCACGTCTACCCGCTCGTGCGTTCCTCCAAGCAGCTCGACCGGGTGATCTCGGAGATCGATACCGCGCCGGGGTTGGTGCTCTACACGCTGGTCGACCGGGACCTGTCCGGCCGGCTCGAGGAGGCCTGCCGCGCCACCGGCTGCCCGCACCTGTCGGTGCTCGCGCCCGTCCACTCGCTGCTCGAATCCTATCTGGGGGCGGCATCGACGGCCCGGCCCGGCGCGCAGCACATGCTGAATGCGGAGTACTTCAAACGCATCGACGCGATGAACTTCACGCTGATGCACGATGACGGCCAGCTTCCGAGCGATCTCGAGGAGGCCGACGTCATCCTGGTCGGCGTGAGCCGCACCTCCAAGACGCCGACCTCCATCTACCTCGCCAACCGCGGCCTGAAGACGGCCAACATCCCGCTCGTGCCGAACATGCCGGTGCCGCCGGCCCTGGAGCAGGTGCAGCGGACCCTGGTGGTCGGGCTGGTCGCCTCCCCCGAGCGCATCGTGCAGATCCGGCAGAACCGGCTGCTGAGCCTCAAGGCGGACGAGGACACCTCCTATGTCGACCGCGAGCTCGTGGCGGAGGAGATCGCCTTCTCGCGCCGGCTCTGCGCGCGGAACAACTGGCCGATCATCGACGTCACCCGCCGGTCTATCGAGGAGACGGCGGCCGCGATCCTCGACCTCTATCGCGATCACTCGCTCCGCTTTATCGCCGTGTGAGTGCCATGGCCCCGCTCTGGCAGGCGCCCGCCCCGCTGATCCTCGCCTCGACGAGCCGGATCCGCAGCAAGCTGCTGGAAGATGCCGGCATCCCGGTCGAGGCCGTCGCGCCTGGCGTGGACGAGCGGGCCATCGAGACGGCGCTGGGGGAAGGCGTACGCCCTGCCGAGCTCGCCGCCCGGCTTGCGCGGGCGAAGGCCGAAGCGGTCGCGGCGTGCCATCCGGACCGGATCGTGATCGGTGCGGACCAGGTCCTCGATCTCGACGGCGAATGCCTCGGAAAGCCCGCCTCGGCCGAAGAGGCGCGGCGGCAGATGGCGCGGCTCGCCGGCCGGAGCCACACCCTCCACAGCGCAGCGGCCATCGCCCGCAACGGGGAGCCCTGCACGGTCGTCGCCGCGACGGCCCGCCTCGTCGTCCGCGATCTCGATGATGCCGCGATCGCCCGCTACGTCGACCTCGCCGGCGCGGCCGCGCTTCGTTCGGCCGGGGGCTACGAGATCGAGGGATTGGGCATCCACCTGTTCGACAGCGTCGAGGGCGAGCATTCGACCATCCTCGGCCTTCCGCTCCTTCCCGTGCTCGCGGCTTTCCGCGGCATGAAGCTCCTCGCCCTATGAAAAGCCGCGCCTTCGTAATCGGGCACCCGATCGCCCATTCCCGCTCCCCGCTCATCCACGGCTACTGGCTCGAGCGCTATGGGCTGGAAGGAAGCTACGAGCGGGTGGATGTTCCGCCCGACGACCTGCCCGCGTTCCTGGCCGGGATGGGCGCCTCCGGCTTCAGGGGTGGGAATGTCACGATCCCGCACAAGGAAGCGACGCTTCGCCTCGTCGCGGAGGCGACGCAGCGGGCGAGGCGGCTCGGCTCGGTGAACACCCTCTGGCTCGAGGACGGGCGGCTCCTCGGGGATACGACCGACGGCGAAGGGTTCCTCGCCAGCGTGGCGGCCGCCGTGGGGCCGGACTGGCAGGCCGGAATGCGCAACGCGGTCGTGCTCGGGGCGGGTGGTGCCGCCCGCGCGATCGTGGGCGCCATGCTGGATCTCGGCCTCCCGCGCATCACGGTCGCGAATCGGACGGAGGCGCGGGCCCGCGACCTCGCCGGCCTCTCGCCCGACCGAATCGGCGTGGTCCCCTGGGGGGCGCTGCCGGACGCCCTCGCCTCGGCCGACCTCCTCGTGAACACGACGCAGGCCGGCATGAAGGGTCAGCCCCCCCTGGCGGTGGACCTGGCGCCGCTGCCCGGGCGGGCCATCGTGGCCGATATCGTCTATGTTCCGCTCGAGACCGAGCTCCTGGCCTCCGCGAGGGCGAGGGGTCTGCGGGCTCTGGATGGGCTCGGCATGCTGCTTCACCAGGCGGTTCCGGGTTTCGAGCGCTGGTTCGGCGTCAGGCCGGAGGTGACGCCGGAGCTGCGGGCCTTGGTGGAAGCCGATATTCGAAAGGCATCATGACGTTTCTTCTCGGCCTGACTGGCTCGATCGGCATGGGGAAATCCGCCACCGCGATCATGTTTCGCGACCTCGGCGTCCCCGTGCACGATGCCGATGCGGCGGTGCATGCGCTCTATCGCGGGCGGGCGGCGCCGCTGATCGAGGATGCCTTCCCGGGCACGGTCGTGGACGGGATCGTCGACCGCCCGAAGCTCTCCGAACGTGTCCTCGGCCGGCCGCACGCCATGCGGCGCCTCGAATCGGTGGTCCATCCGCTCGTGCGCGAGGAGGAGATGGCCTTCCTGCGCCGGGCCGTCGCGGAAAGGTATCCGCTCGTGGTGCTCGATGTCCCGCTCCTGTTCGAAACGGGCGGCGAGAGTCGCTGCGACGCCGTTCTCGTGGTCACGGCCGATCCCGACGTGCAGGAGACGCGGGTCCTGGCCCGGCCCGGCATGACCGCACAGAAATTCGCCGCCATCCGGGCCAAGCAGATGCCGGACGCGGAGAAGCGGCGCCGTGCCCACTTCATTGTGGATACGGGCCATGGCTTCCCTCGGGCGAAGGCGGAGGTGTCTGGTATCGTGCGGGCGCTGGCCGGACGTCCCGGCCGGGTGATCGGGCGGCGGCTCGACGAGGAGACAGGCGCTGGGCCCGCTGCGTGAAATCGTCTTCGATACCGAGACCACCGGCACCGAGCATCTCGGCGGCGACCGCGTGGTCGAGATCGGCTGCGTCGAGCTCCTGAACCACATCCCGACCGGCAGGGTCTTTCACAGATACATCAACCCGCAGCGGCCCTGCCATCCGGAGGCCTTCAAGGTCCACGGCCTCTCCGACGAGTTCCTGGCGGGTCATCCGGTCTTCGCCGCGCTGGCGGACGAGCTCTGCGACTTCTTCGGCGACGCCAAGCTGATCGCGCACAACGCCACCTTCGACATCAACTTCCTCAACGTCGAGTTCGGGCGGACCGGTCATCCGACCATCGTCATGGACCGGGTGCTCGATTCGCTCGCGCTGGCGCGCCGGAAGCATCCCGGCGCCTCGAACAGCCTGGATGCGCTCTGCCAACGCTACGGCATCGACAATTCGCGCCGGACCAAGCACGGCGCGCTGCTCGACGCGGAACTGCTGGCGGAAGTCTATGTCGAGCTGATCGGCGGGAAGCAGGCGGATCTCGGCCTCGCGATCAGCCTGTCCCCGCGGGTTCTCGTGGGTGGTGGGGCGCTCGGCTCGCGGGCGGAGCGGCCGCGTCCCGCGCGGCCGCCTCTCGACGAGGCGGCGCTCGCGGCGCACCTCGCCTTCGTGAACTCGCTGGGCGGCACGCCGATCTGGGCGGAATACATCACCGAGGCCGCGCCCGAGGCGAACGCCGCCTGACCTTCGGAGCGGGGCCCGGCAGCGTGCGTTGTAGCCGGGTGGGAATTTAGGAGTATGGCCGGCGGCCGAGAGGATAGCCGCCCATTAAACGAAAAAGGCCGCGCCCTTTCGAGCGCGGCCGTGGATGTCCAAATCGTCAGGACGATCAGTTCACGGGCTGGTTCGCGGGGGCGCCCGCCATGGTGTTCTGGGAGGCATCGGCCTCCATCTTCTGCCGGTACAGGCCCACGAAATCGATCGGATCGATATAGAGCGGCGGGAAGCCGCCGTTGCGCACAGCCTCGGCCACGATCTGCCGCGCGAACGGGAAGAGCAGCCGCGGGCACTCGATCATCACGACGGGATGGATCTGGTCCTGCGGGATGTTGCGGATGCGGAAAACGCCCGAATAGGTCAGGTCGAAGGCGAACATGACCTCGTTGCCGACCTTCGCGTTGCCCTCGAGCGAGAGGTCGACCTCGAAATCGCTGTCAGCAAGCTGCTTGGCGTTGACGTTGACCTGGATCGAGATCTGCGGCCCGCCGCCTTCCTGAGGCGTCAGGGAACGGGGCGCGTTCGGGTTCTCGAAGGAGATGTCCTTCGCGTACTGGGCCAGCGCGTTCAGCGACGGCATCTGCTCGGCGCTTTGGGTGCCGTTGCCAGCCGGGTTCTCGGCCATGGGATGATCCTGTCTGTTCCTGGGTCGTGTCCGCGGGCGACGCTCACGGTCCGGCGGAGAGCGGCGGGCCGCGCTATCACGCTTCATTCACGGTCACAAGGGCGCGAGGGGCCGGTTTGCTTGTGTTGGGGGGGCGCTGGATGTTACGGACGGGTCACCCCACATAGGCGCAGGGCAGGGCACACAACGTCCAGCCGATAAGGCCGCGACGCGGTCGCTCCCGACGCCGAAGACCCGTTTGATGATGCAAGATTCGTTCGACGTCACAACGATCGTCTTTCTCGCCCTCGCGATCTTCGTGATCTGGCGGCTGCGATCCGTGCTTGGCCAGAAGACCGGGCACGAGCGCCCCCCGATGGATCCGTTCACGCGGCGGGACACGGTCGACAATTCGCGCCCGGCCGCACCCGGGGCGGACAATGTCGTCCGGCTCCCCACCTCGGGGAACGACCGGCCGGCTCCGGCCGCGCCCGTCACGCCTCCGGCGGATCGCTGGGCCGGCGTCGCGGAGGCCGGAACCCCCGTCGCCCGCGGCCTGGACGAGATCGCGAAGATCGAGCCGGAATTCGATGCCCGCGGCTTCGTGGAAGGGGCCAAGTCCGCCTACGAGATGATCGTGATGGCCTTCGCACAGGGCGATCGCGAGACGCTCCGCAACCTCCTGTCGAAGGATGTGTTCGAGGGTTTCGAGCGCGCGATCGCGGACCGCGAGTCGCGGGGCGAGAAGGCGGAAACGACCTTCGTGTCGATCGACAAGGCCGAGCTGGCGGCTGTCGACGTGCGCAATCGGGTCGCCCAGGTCACGGTGCGCTTCGTTTCGAAGCTGATCACGGCCACGCGCGACGCCTCCGGCAAGGTGATCGACGGCAATCCCGAGACGGTCGTGGACGTGACCGACGTCTGGACCTTTGCGCGCACGCTCGGGACGCGCGATCCGAACTGGCACCTCGTGGCGACCGAAGCGGGGCAGTAGAACGGTGAGGCGGATCGTCGCCTCGCTCCTGACGCTCCTGGCAGTCGCGCCGCCCGCCTCGGCCCAGCCGACGATCACCGGGGCCGAGCTCAGGCCGGTCCCATACGAACTCCTGCCGGGATGGCGGGAGGACGACCACACAGCCGCCTTCGCGGCCTTCTCCAAGACCTGTTCGGCAATGCTCTCCGGCCCGGGCGCCGCGCGCTCCGCGGCGCCGATACCTGACGGCCTGCTCCGGGCCTGCGGCCGTGCGGCGAAGCTCGGCCCGGCCGACGCGGAGGCGGCCCGGCTCTTCTTCGAGCAGGCATTCGATCCCTTCGAAGTCGCGCCGGAAGGCGGCAGGGGCTTTCTCACCGGCTATTACGAGCCCGAGCTGGAAGCCTCGCTCGAGCGGACGGAGGCCTATCCCGTGCCGGCCCTGGCCCGCCCTGGCGACCTCGTCTCCTCGGAGGAAGAGGCGGGTGCGCCGTTGCCGGCCGGCCTTGCCGCGGCCCGTCGCACGGAGAACGGGCTCGTGCCCTACCCCGACCGGGCCGCGATCGAGGACGGGGCGCTGGGCGAGGATGCGAGGCCCGTCGCGTTCTTCCGGGACCGGGTGGACCTCTTCATTGTCCAGGTCCAGGGCTCGGCCCGGCTGCGGCTGCCCGACGGGCGGGCCGTCCGGCTGGCCTATGCGGGAAAGAACGGCCACCCGTACACGTCCGTGGCCCGGCTTCTTGTCCAGAAGCTCGGTATCCCGCCGGCCGAGATGACGGCCGATGTGCTGACGCGATGGCTTCGCGACAATCCGGCCGAGGCGCGCGACCTGATGCGCCAGAACCGTTCCTACGTGTTCTTCCGCATCGCGGGCGAGCTGGAACCGGGCCAGGGGCCGATCGGCGCGGCGGGGGTGCCGGTTGCGGCAGGCCGGACGCTCGCGGTGGACCGCGAGCTCTGGCCCTATGGCGTGCCGGTCTGGCTCGAGGGCGAGCTGCCCGAACCGGAAGGCGCCGCTGCGGCGCCACTCCGGCGGCTGGTCGTAGCCCAGGATAGGGGCAGCGCCATCAGGGGCCCGGCGCGCGGCGACCTGTTCTTCGGCTCGGGCGAGGAGGCGGGCCGGCGCGCGGGCCTCGTGCGCAACCCCGTCCGCTTCGTCGTGCTCTGGCCCAAGCCGAACCAGCCGGCACCATGAGATCGCGCGGCCGGCGCAGCCTGCGTCCCGAGGAGCGGCAGCTCTGGGCGGAGGTGGCGCGTTCCATTCTGCCGCTGCCCGGGCGGGACCGGCCGGTCGTGGAGCTTCCGGCCGTCGTTGCCCCGGAGCCTGTCCCGGTCGCGTCCCCGCGCCTAGCCGCGCCGCCGCCCGCCCGGCCCGCCCTCAAGCCCCTGGCGCCGGTCGAGCCCAAGACCGTCCGGGCGCTGTCGCGCGGGCGGGCGCGGGCCGATTCCACCATCGACCTGCACGGCATGACTCAGGCCGAGGCTCATTTCGCGCTGATCGGGTTTCTCCGCCGGGCCCATGGCTCCGGCCACCGCCTCGTCCTCGTGGTGACCGGAAAGGGCGTGCCCGAAGCCGGGTTCGCGTCCGCTGGTGGTCGGGGCGTGCTCCGCCGCATGGTGCCCCACTGGCTCGGGCTTCCGGACCTGCGCCCGATCGTGCTCGGCTGGACGGAGGCCGGGCCGCGCCAGGGCGGCTCGGGCGCGCTCTATGTCCGACTGCGGCGTCCGGGCGGCGGCCGCGCTTGACCGCTCCGGGACCGGGTGCGAAAGCCGCACCCTCTCCCCTGAAGCCTGGAACTCCCATGACGGCGAACGGTCTCGACATCCTGGCGCTCGGCAACGCGATCGTCGACGTGCTGGCGCAGACGGACGAGCGCTTCCTCGTCGACCACGGCCTCGCCAAAGGGTCCATGCAGCTGATCGACGAGGCGCGGGCCGAGGCACTCTATGCCGCCATGGGGCCGGCCACGATCGTGTCGGGCGGCTCGGCCGCGAACACCGCCGTCGGGGCCGCCTCGCTCGGCGCGAGGGTCGGCTTCGTCGGAAAGGTGCGGGACGACGAACTCGGCCGCCTCTTCACCCACGACCTCAACGCCGTCGGGGTCCGCTTCGACACCGCCGCCGCGACGGAAGGCCCGGCGACGGCCCGCTCCTTCATCCTGGTCACGCCGGACGGCGAGCGGACCATGAACACCTATCTGGGCGCCTGCCAGACGCTCGGCCCGGCGGATCTCGACGAGGCCGCGCTCCGCGCCGCCCGCATCGTCTATCTCGAGGGCTATCTCTGGGATCCGGCGGACGCCAAGGAGGCCTTCCGCAAGGCGGTCGGGATCGCGCATGCGGCCGGCAACAAGGTGGCCCTGACCCTCTCCGATTCCTTCTGCGTCGACCGCTACCGCGAGGAGTTCCGCGGGCTGGTGCGGGACGGCAGCGTCGACATCCTGTTCGCCAACATCCACGAGCTGAAGAGCCTTTACGAGACCGCCGACGAGCAGGACGCGATCGCCGCCCTGACCGGGGAAGGCGTGCTCGGCGTCGTCACCCGCTCCGCCGACGGCGCGCTGGTGGTCAGCCGTGAAGGGATCGAGGCGGTGCCGGCGAGCCCGGTGGAGAAGGTGGTCGACACCACGGGTGCAGGCGATCTCTTCGCCGCCGGCTTCCTGGCCGGGATCTCGCAAGGCCTGTCGTCGCGCGATTGCGCACGGCTCGGCGGCATCGCGGCCGCCGAGGTGATCTCCCATATCGGGGCACGCCCGCAGGCGGATCTGAAGCAGCTCGCCGGCGGCGAAGGTCTGCTCGGCCAGTAGCCCCAGCCCGCCGACGCGGCGGCAATGCCGCGCGCTGGAGGATTCCGAGCCGACGCTCCGAATTCCCATCCGGCGCCAAGGACCCAAGCCGGGCTTCCGGCATTTCTGTGGGCACGAAATCCCGTGGCGGATTCCCCATGTCCATCGAAGCGCCTCCACTCGAACGCAAGCTCGTCGCCATCCTGGCCGCCGACGTGGAGGGCTACAGCCGCCTGATGCACCTCGACGAGGAGGCGACGCTCGAAACCCTGACGGCTCATCGCCGCTTCGTCGACGATCTCATCGCGGTCGCCGGGGGCCACATCACGAGCACGGCGGGCGACAGCGTGCTCGCCGAATTCGCGAGCGTCGTGGAGGCCGTCATCTGCGCGGTCGAGATCCAGCGCTCGCTCCGTGCCGCCAACGACCTGCTTCCCGCGGAGCGTCGGATGCATTTCCGCGTGGGCATCAATGTCGGCGACGTCATGGTGAAGGATGGCGGCATCTTCGGGGACGGCGTCAACGTCGCCGCTCGGGTCGAGACGCTTGCCCCGCCGGGCGGGATCTGTGTGACGAGGGGCGTCCGCGACCACGTCCGGGACCGCCTGCCCTACCGCTTCGAGGACCTGGGCGATCATTCGGTCAAGAACATCGCCCGCCCGGTTCACGTCTATCGGCTCTGCTTCGATGAAGCCGCCGAGAACGTTGCCGAGCCTTCGCCCGGCATCACTCTGGAGGACACGCCGCCCCCGTCCGTCGCGCCGGAGGAGGTCGAGCTGGCCTTCTGGAAATCGGTCGAGACGGGCGGGTCGCGCGAGGAATACGAGGCCTATCTGGAGCGCTACCCGGATGGGGCTTTTTCCGTACTCGCACGCGCCAGGCTGGACGGCGGCACCCTGCCTTCGGCCGCGACCCCGCAGGACCGCAGCGTCGAACTCGCCTTCTGGGATGCCGTGAAGGACAGCGAGGAGTCGGAGATGTTCCGGGCCTATCTCGACAAGTACCCGGAGGGGGAATTCAGCAGCCTTGCCGAGATCAAGCTGAGGACGCTCGGCGCGACGGGAGCCGAGGGCTGACCGCCGGTTCGTCGCGGCGGCCTGAACTTGCGTTCCGGCACCCGAATCCGCATATGAGCCGCGGGAGGTTGGCGGGGGACGTTTCACTCGCCAACCGGGTCAGGTCCGGAAGGAAGCAGCCCTAACGAGACCGAGCGGGTCTCTGTCCAGCCTCCCACCCTGCGCCGCCCTCTTTTGACGGCCCGGCGAGTTGCAGCGGGCTCCGGCCCGGCGCAGAAACGCTTCATGACCGACAACCCGGGCAGCGAGACCGCGATCGACAGGCCGGCGGCGGACGAGCCGAGCTTCCTCGGCCTGGCCGGGGTGCCGGACGCCCCGACGCCCTACCGCGTCCTTGCCCGCAAATACCGGCCGCAGACCTTTGCCGACCTGATCGGCCAGGAGGCGATGGTCCGGACCGTTTCAAACGCCTTCTCGACGAACCGCATTCCGCAGGCCTGGATGCTGACCGGCGTGCGCGGGGTCGGGAAGACGACGACGGCCCGAATCCTGGCCCGCGCCCTGAACTACGAGATCCCCGGCAAGGTCAGCGCGCCGACGATCGAGATGCCGGAACTCGGCACGCATTGCCGCGCCATCATGGAGTCGCGGCATATCGACGTGCTCGAGATGGACGCCGCCTCCCATACGGGCGTCGAGAACATCCGCCAGATCACGGATGCGGTGCGCTACGCCCCGGCGCAGGCGCGCTACAAGGTCTACATCATCGACGAAGTGCACATGCTGTCGACGGCGGCGTTCAACGCCTTCCTGAAGACCCTGGAAGAGCCGCCGCCGCACGCCAAGTTCGTCTTCGCCACGACCGAGATCCGCAAGGTTCCCGTCACCATCCTGTCGCGCTGCCAGCGCTTCGACCTGCGGCGCGTCGATTCCGCGACGCTCGTCGCGCATCTGGAGCGCATCTGCCGGGCCGAGGATGTCTCGGCGGAGCCGGACGCGCTCGCCACGATCGCGCGCGCGGCCGAGGGCTCGGTGCGCGATTCGCTGTCGCTGCTCGATCAAGCGGTGGCGCACGGGGCCGGCGTGATCACGGCAGAGGCCGTGCGCGACATGCTGGGCCTCGCGGACCGCACGCAGGTCATCGACCTCTTCGAGGCCGTGATGCGGGGCGATGTCCCGCAGACCTTCGCGATCCTGCGCCAGGGCTGGGAAGGGGGCGCGGACCCGGCGCAGATCATCGCCGACCTCGCCACCTTCACGCATCTCGTTACCCGGATGAAGCTCGCGCCGGACGCCGCCAAGGATCCGGCCCTGACGGAAGCGGAGCGCATCCGCGGCTCCGACTTCGCGAAGGCGCTCTCCGTCCGCACGCTGTCCCGCGCCTGGCAGATCCTGTCGAAGGCCGCGCCGGAGGTGGGCGCGTCCCAGCGCCCGCTGGCGGCAGCCGAGATGGCGCTCGTGCGCCTCGCCTATGCGGCCGACCTGCCGACCCCGGACGAGGCGCTGCGGCAGCTGCAATCCGGCCAGCCGCTCTCGATCCCGCAATCCTCGCCTTCCCCACAGCCGATCGGCAATGGCGGAGGAGGCGGGGGCGGAAGCGCTGCGCTTGCCGTCGCGCCCCGCGCCCTCCCGATGGGCCGCCCGGAGCCGGAAGGCGTCACCCTGCGCCGCTTCGAGGACGTGGTGGCGATGGCCGGGGAGAAGCGCGAGATCGGCCTGAAGGCGGCGCTGGAACACGACGTTCGCCTGGTGGCGTTCGAGGAAGGCCGGATCGAGGTCTCGCTGGTCGAGAACGCCTCCCCGACCCTGCCGCACGAGCTCGGCCGCGTGCTCCTGGCCTGGACGGGCAAGCGCTGGGTGATCACCGTCTCGTCCGCGCCCGGCGGCCCGACCATCGCCGAGCAGCGCCAGGAGCGCGAGCGCGAGCGGCGCCTCGACGCGGCCTCTCATCCCCTGGTCCAGGCGGTGCTGAACACCTTCCCCGGCGCGCAGATCGTGGACGTGCGCGACCGCGCGCCTCCGCCTGAAATCGAGGCGGCCGAGGAAGCCGCGCCGCCGGCCGACGAGCCCGATACAGACGATCTCTGAGGAGTTTCCCCGATGAAAGACATCATGGGCCTGATGAAGCAGGCGCAGGGCCTGCAGCAGAAGATGGCCGACATGCAGGCCGAGCTCGAGACGCTCGAGGTGGAGGGCACCTCGGGCGGCGGCGTCGTGAAGGTCGTCGCGACCGCCAAGGGCAACGTGAAGACCGTTTCGATCGATCCGTCCCTGATGGTGCCGGACGAGAAGGAGGTGCTCGAGGACCTCATCATCGCCGCCCTGAACGATGCCCGCGGCCGCGGCGAGCGCCTCATGCAGGAGCGCATGGCCGATCTCACCAAGGGCCTGCCGATCCCGCCCGGCCTGAAGCTGTTCTGAGGATCCATGGCCCAGGCCGTCGCCGGGCCCGAGATCGAGCGGCTGATCCAGCTCCTGGCCCGCCTGCCGGGGCTCGGCCCCCGCTCGGCCCGTCGGGCCGCCCTCCACCTCATCGCCAAGCGCGAGCAGCTCCTCGGGCCGCTCGCGGATGCGATGCGGGTGGCGAATGAGCGCATCGTCACCTGCACGAGCTGCGGCAGCGTCGACACGGGCGATCCGTGCACGATCTGCCGCGACCCGGGCCGGGATGCCTCGATCATCGTCGTGGTGGAGGGTGTCTCGGACCTGTGGGCGCTCGAACGCGCCGGCGCGATCCGGGCGAAGTACCATGTGCTGGGCGGCGTGCTGTCGGCGCTGGACGGGGTCCGGCCCGAGCACCTGAACGTCGATGCCCTGGTGAAGCGGGCCGCCGAGCCGGGCGTCTCGGAAATCATCCTGGCCCTGAACGCGACCGTCGACGGCCAGACGACCGCCCATTATCTCACCGACCTCGTCGGCCACCTGCCGGTCCGCGTGACGCGGCTGGCGCATGGCGTTCCGGTCGGCGGCGAGCTGGATTACCTCGACGAAGGCACGCTCTCCGCGGCGCTGAGGCAGCGCACGGCCTTCTGAGGGTGCACTACGTTTCGAGCCGGAGCGTGCTATATTCCGGGCATGCTGGATGCCACGCTGATCGACGCGATGGATCACGCCCTGGCCTTTCGGCCGCCGGCCGTGACCCGGGGCATGGTCGATGTCCGTGCCAAGATCGACGAGCTTCTATCCTCCTCCCGCGAGCAGATCGCAGCGGCGAACACTGAGGTCGACCTCTGGATCGAAAGAGGCGAGCGGGTGCGGGCGGATCTCCGGCAGCGGCTGAGCCAGGGCGATGTCGACCAGAGGGACCTGGACGCCCTCGCCCAGATCAGCGATGCCGTGGATCGGCGGGTTGCCGAGGACGAAAAGGCCTATCGGCGCCTGGCAGAGGCCTTTGCCCGTCAAGTCGAGGATGCCGAGAACATCTCGGCGGAGGTCGAAGCCGCAACCAGGGAGGTAGCTGTCGGAACACTCCGCGTGTTCGCCAGGGAAGCTCTTGAGCGGGCCGAACTCGGGATGTTCCTTCGTGCTCTGCGGGCCGAGCATGATCCGGCGGCGCAAGGAGGACTGGTCTTCGACGACCCAGACGCGCTCAGCGGCTATCTGGAATCGGCCACCCACTAGCATGGTGCGGATACGCATTCCGCCCGCCTTCCTCAAAGCCCTCCGAAGCCTTTCAGAGCCGCGCAGGAAACGCGCGATCGGTCGCCTCCATCTGTTCCAGGCCCGGCCGAACGACCCTGCTCTCCGCCTGAGACCATTCCGGGCCGTCCCGGGCTTCTTCCTCATCGACCTGCCCAGGGGAGACCGGATACTCCTCCGCAAAGAGGGTTCCGACACTTACGCCGCCATCGACGTCGGTGGGCATGAGCTGTACCCGGAATGGGAGCGGCTGCGGGACGACGGCGACTCCGCCGTTTGACCCCTCTCCAGCCACGCCCTATCTGCCCAGCATGGCCATCCGCCCTCTCGTCATTCTGCCCGACCGCAAGCTGCGCCTCGTGTCCGACCCCGTCGGGCCGATCACGGAGGACGTGAAGACGCTTGCCGCTGACATGCTGGAAACCATGTACGACGCGCCCGGGATCGGGCTCGCGGCGATCCAGATCGGCGTGCCGAAGCGGCTCGTCGTGATCGACCTCGGCAAGAATCCCGAGGAGCGGAGCCCGATGGTGCTCGTCGATCCCGAGATCACCTGGACGTCGGAGGAGAAGCGAATCCACGAGGAAGGCTGCCTGTCGATCCCCGAATATTACGAGGAGGTCGAGCGGCCCGACCGGATCCGCGTGCGCTATCGCGACCTCGACAACGAGATCGTGGAGACGGAGGCGGACGGCATCCTGGCGACCTGCATCCAGCACGAGGTGGATCACCTCAACGGCGTCCTGTTCGTCGACTACCTGTCGCGCCTGAAGCGCTCGCGGGTGCTGAAGAAGTTCGAGAAGGCGGCGAAGCGCGAATCCGAGGACGCATGACGCTGCGCGTCGTGTTCATGGGCACGCCGGATTTCGCCGTGCCCACCCTGGAGGCTATCGCGGCGAGGCATGAGGTCGTCGCCGTCTATACGCGCGCGCCCGCCCTGTCCGGGCGCGGACTCAAGACCAGGCCCTCGCCCGTCCATGCGGCCGCCGAGAGGCTCGGCGTCCCGGTCGAGATTCCGGCTCGACTGCGGGACGAGGGCGCGGCGCCGACGCTCGCAGGCTACCAGCCCGATGTCGCGGTGGTGGTCGCCTACGGGCTGATCCTGCCGAAGCCGATCCTCGACACGCCGCGTCTCGGCTGCCTGAACCTTCATGCCTCGCTCCTGCCGCGCTGGCGCGGTGCAGCCCCGATCCAGCGCGCCGTCATGGCGGGAGATGCGGAGACGGGCGTTGCCGTCATGCGGATGGAGGAGGGGCTCGATACGGGCCCGGTCGGCACCGTCGAGCGCCTGCCGATCGGCCCTGACCTGACGGCGGGCGAACTCCATGACGAACTCGCCGTCCGAGGCGCGGCCCTGATGGCGGACGCCCTCGATGCGCTCGAGGCCGGGCGGCTCGCCTTCACGCCGCAGCCCGAGGAGGGCGTCACCTACGCGGCCAAGATCGCCAACGAGGAGGCGCGGATCGACTGGGCGCAGCCCGCGCGCCGCGTGCACGACCATATCCGCGGCCTCTCCCCCTTCCCGGGCGCGTTCTTCGAGGCGGATCTCGGCAAGGGCCCCGAGCGCGTGAAGGTGCTGAGAACGGCGCTGGCGGAGGGCTCGGGCGAGCCCGGGATGCTGATCTCTGCCGACGGGCTCGTTGCCTGCCAGGAGGGCGCGATCCGGCTTATCCAGGTCCAGCGCGCAGGACGCGGCCCGATGGCGGCCGAAGATTTCCTGCGCGGCGTGCGGCTGCAGCCGGGCACGCGGCTCGGCTGAGCCATGCCCCGCTACAAGCTCGTCATCGAATATGACGGCACGCCCTTCGCCGGCTGGCAGCGGCAGGCCAACGCGCCCTCCGTTCAGCAGGCGATCGAGGAGGCGTTCCAGCGCTTCACGGGCGAGGACCTGCGCATCCAGTGTGCCGGCCGCACGGATGCCGGCGTGCATGCGACCGGGCAGGTCGCGCATGTCGACCTGGCACGTTCCTGGCGCCCGGATACGGTGCGCGACGCCCTGAACGCGCACCTGAAGCCGCTGCCGGTCGCGATCCTCTCCGCGGCCGAGGTGCCGGCGAGCTTCAACGCCCGCATGTCGGCCGTGAAGCGGCATTACCGCTACCGCATCCTCAACCGCCGCGCCCCCGCGGCCCTGGAGCGCAATGCGGTCTGGCATGTGCCCTGGGCGCTGGACGCGGAGATCATGCATCAGGCCGCGCAGGTCCTGGTCGGGCGGCACGATTTCACGACCTTCCGGGCTTCCGAATGCCAGGCGGATTCGCCGATCCGGACCCTCGATCGCCTCGACGTGACGCGGGATGGCGAAATCATCGCGGTCGAGGCCTCGGCGCGCTCCTTCCTGCACAGCCAGGTGCGCTCGCTGGTCGGCACGCTCGTGCAGGCCGGCAACGGCCGCTGGTCGATCGCGGATGTCAGGCGGGCCCTGGAAGCGAGGCAGCGTTCCGCCTGCGCGCCGCTCGCGCCGCCGCAGGGACTGGCATTGACCCGGGTCGACTACCTAGCCGACGAGGGCGCCGAACAATCCGTGGATGACGACCTGCAGGCATAGCCCAAGCGCCGTGATGGCGAGGGCCAGCCCGGAGCCCGCCCCCAGCGTCACCTTCGCGGCGAACCATTGCGCCTCGAGCACGATCAACCCGAAGGCCAGCACGAACAGGGCCACGACGCCCCGGGGCTCGAGTCCCATCAGGTAGAGGGCGCCCGGCACGGCGAGCAGGAGGCTTCCGAACACGGCGATCCAGTTCGTGGCGACCGCAAACTGGGCGTACCGAATGGCGAGCGGGCCGCCGCGCATGATGAAGGCCATCGCCACGGGAAGCGCCAGGAGGCTCGCGGCATGAGCGATCCCGGCCGCCACCAGGAGGCGGGCGTCATCGAACACCACGAGGCCTTCCACGCTCAGCCCGAGTTCCCGGCGCGCCAGCGCGACGGTGACGACGAGGGCGGGGATCGTGAACAGGAAGGCCGCAAAGGATCGGGCGAAGCCCTGGCGGCTCACATCGAACTCGGCCAGCGCGTCGGGCCGCCGCGAGACGAGCGCCGCCGTCCCGCGCAGTGAGCGACCAACCTCTTCGACCGTGACCATGGCGACCTCGCAACGAATGCCTGAGGACCCGCCTGGTGTTTCCGTCCGGCCGGGAACCTACGACTTTGGTCGCATTACGCGCAAGAGGCTCAGGAGTTTCGGCCCGGAAGGTATGTTTCGATGATCCGCCCGTAGATGCGGGTCAGCGCCTCCAGGTCGTCGACCGCGATGTTTTCGTCGACGGCATGCATGGTCTGGCCGACGAGGCCGAACTCGATCACCGGGCAGTAGTGGCAGATGAAGCGTGCGTCCGAGGTGCCTCCCGTCGTGGAGAGAGCCGGCCGCAGTCCTGTCTCCGCTTCCACGGCATCCCGCACGAGATCGACGAAGCTGTCGGGCTCGGTCAGGAAGGCAATCGAGTTGGTCGGGTCGAATGCCAGTGTGAAGGGCGTGTCCCCGCACGCAGTGCCGACACGCGCGCGGATCTCCGCCGCGAGCGTCTCGGGCGTCCAGATGTCGTTGAAGCGGATGTTGAACACCGCCCGCGTCTCGGCCGGGATCACGTTCGTGGCCGGATTGCCGACATCCACGGTCGTGAATTCGAGGTTGGAGGGGTCGAAGCGCTCC
The DNA here is from genome assembly GCF_049446235.1 of Enterovirga sp. CN4-39. Classification (NCBI taxonomy): domain Bacteria; kingdom Pseudomonadati; phylum Pseudomonadota; class Alphaproteobacteria; order Hyphomicrobiales; family Methylobacteriaceae; genus Enterovirga; species Enterovirga sp. CN4-39. The sequence goes on from NZ_JBMSEF010000011.1 coordinate 127,349, forward strand.
GTGCCGGCATCGAGCGGCGGGTCGGAGAGCGCCGCGATCACGCGGCCCATCGCCGGGATCGGATTCAGGGCAAGCTGGGGGTAGGCGACGTGTCCCTGGCGGCCATGGATCGTGAGCCGGCCCGTGAGGGAACCGCGCCGGCCGATCTTGATCATCTCGCCGAGCCGGTTCGGATTGGTCGGCTCGCCCAGCACGCAATGATCGAAGCGCTCGCCGCGATCTGCCGCCCAGGCGAGAAGCTTCACCGTGCCGTTCACGGCCGGACCCTCCTCGTCGCCCGTGAGGAGAAAGGCGATCGAGCCCTCGGCCGGCACGCCGTGCCGGTCGAGATGGGCGAGGGTCGCGGCCAGCATCGCGGCAACGCCGCCCTTCATGTCCGCCGCGCCGCGGCCATAGAGCCGCCCGTCGGCCACGTCGCCGGCGAAGGGCGGGTGGGACCATGCCGCCTCGTTGCCCGGGGGCACGACATCCGTATGGCCCGCAAAGACGAGGCAAGGCGAGCCCTGCCCGATCCGGGCGTAGAGGTTGCGGATCTCGGGCTGGCCGGGTTCGGAAAAGACGGGAAGCTGGACGCCGAATCCCGCCTCTTCGAGCAGGCCCGCCACATAGGCCAGCGCGCCGCCATCCGCCGGGGTCACCGAAGGGCAGCGGATCAGGGATTGGGCGATCGAGAGGGAAGTGTCAGGCAGTGGCACGAAGGCGCTCGGGCTCGGGCTCGGGCGCGGGAGGATGGACGATCGTTTCCTCGTCGTGAAGTCGCGCCGCGCACAGGATCAGGGCTGTCTCGTTGCCGGCGAAGATGGGAACGAGCAGGCGGGTGAAGAAGCGGAAACCGCCGCCGATGATCGGGTGGTCGCGGGTGACATGCGCGAGACCGAGCCGATGGACGTGGCGAACGCCGGCCAGGTTCGCGCGATAATAGGGCGAGTCGAGCAGATCCCCGAACGCCACGCCGTTCAGGTCGCCGGCCGGGCTCGCTTCGGAAAAGGCCGACCCATAGAACTCGAACCGAAAGTCGCCGAAGCGCTTCGCCGGACGAATAACAGCGAGATTGTCGGCAAGCGTGTCGAAATCATCCAGGTCGAGGTCCCGACCGATGATACGTCCCTCGGTCGTCAGGCTTTCGCTCAGGGTACGCAACGTATCGAAAAGCCGGGTTTCCTCGTCTTCACGGCTCAGGTCGAGCCATTCCCTACGCACCACGTAACACTTCTCCAGGGCGGGTTAATCTGCCGCGACCATGGCTTTCGGTCGCGGCACCCGCAAGTTGGACTTCCTGCCTAGCTGATATGATGTATGCCAGACGTTCTCAGTGGCGCAGAAGCTCGTTGATCGAGGTTTTCGCGCGGGTGCCCGCATCCACGCGCTTCACGATGACGGCGCAGTAGAGGGACGGGCCGGGCGTTCCGTCCGGCAGCGGCTTCCCGGGCTGGGAGCCGGCGACAACGACGGAATAGGGCGGCACGCGGCCCTGGAAGACCTCGCCGGTATTGCGGTCGATGATGCGGGTCGAGGCCCCGATATAGACGCCCATCGACAGGACCGAACCCTCGCCCACGATGACGCCCTCGGCTACCTCGGCGCGCGCGCCAACGAAGCAATTGTCCTCGATGATGACAGGATTGGCCTGAAGCGGCTCGAGGACGCCCGCGATTCCGGCCCCGCCGGAGATATGGCAGTTCTTGCCGACCTGCGCGCAGGATCCGATCGTGGCCCAGGTATCCACCATGGTGCCCTCGTCCACGTAGGCGCCCAGATTGACGAAGCTCGGCATGAGGACGACGCCGGGCGCGATAAAGGCGCCGCGCCGCACCGCGCAGTTCGGCACGGCCCGGAACCCGGCGGCCCGGAACTGCTCCTCGCCCCAGCCCTCGAACTTGGACGGCACCTTGTCGAACCAGTTCGCGCCCCCAGGCCCGCCGGAGATCGGCGCCATGTCGGTCAGGCGGAAGGAAAGGAGAACCGCCTTCTTGAGCCATTGGTGGACGTGCCAGCCCTCGGCCGTCTTCTCGGCGACGCGCGCCTTGCCGGAATCCAGCAGCTCCAGGGCATGCTCGACCGCGTCACGCACCGCTCCCTTGGTGCTGGCGCTGACGGAGGCGCGGTCCTCCCAGGCGGCGTCGATCGTTTGGGCGAGGTCGGTCGAGCTCATCGGATGCTGTGTCTCGGATAGGAACGGCGTCGCTTAGCAAGGGCCTGCCGGCCTGTCACTCGCGGAGGCGCATCGGCGTGGAACGGAGCCCCCGCCCGCGAAGTTGCCGGCAGGAGGAGAACCGCCATGGCGCAGCCCAGCCCCGAGGAGCCCAAGCGCTTCGACCAGGTCGATTCGACCGGCACGAATTCGCGCCCGCGACACGACACCATTGCCCAGACCGGCGGCGGTTTCCCGGACGACACGGGCCGGCAGGTCGATATCGACCCGGAGGAGCAGAAGCGGCTCGCCGACTCCATCCGGCATCTGCCGGGCGGCAAGCCCGCCTGATCACATCCGGAAATCCTCGCCGAGATAGACGCGGCGGACGTTTTCGTCCGCCACGATCTCGTCGGGCGTGCCCTCGGTGAGCACCCGGCCGGAATGGATGATGTAGGCCCGGTCGGTCAGGGCGAGCGTCTCGCGCACGTTGTGATCGGTCACCAGGACCCCGATGCCGCGGGCCGTCAGGTGCTTGACCAGGGCCTGGATGTCGCCGACCGCGATCGGGTCGATGCCGGCGAAGGGCTCGTCGAGCAGCATGAAGGACGGGGAGGTCGCGAGCGCCCGGGCGATCTCGCAGCGCCGCCGCTCGCCCCCCGACAAAGCGATCGAGGGCGACTTGCGGAGGCGCGCGATGTCGAACTCCTCCAGGAGCTGCTCCAGTCGCTCCTCCCGCTCGCGGCGGTTCGGGACGGCGACTTCCAGCACGGCCCGGATGTTGTCCTCGACGTTGAGGCCCCGGAAGATCGACGCTTCCTGCGGCAGGTAGCCGATGCCGAGCCGGGCCCGCCGGTACATGGGCAGGCGCGTGATGTCGTTGCCGTCGAGCGTGATCGTGCCCTGGTCGGCCGCCACCAGGCCCGTGATCATGTAGAAGATCGTGGTCTTGCCGGCGCCGTTCGGGCCGAGGAGGCCGACCGCCTCGCCCTGCCGGACCACGAGGCCCGCATCCTGCACCACCGTCCGGCCGCCATAGCTCTTCTTCAGGCCCGCGACGGACAGGATCCCCGGCCCGCTCTGCGCCTCCGGATCGGACCAGGAGGCCGAATAGGCGTCGTAGGCGGCGTCATCCGTTGCGCCATCGGCGGCGGATGTCTGGGCCCGTAGGCTGAGGTTGAACTTCACGAGAGATCGGTCTGGAGCGGGCCTGAGATAGGCCCGTCATCTCCGCGCTGCAACATAGGCCCTGGTTCCGCCGCTGGGCCGACGCTCGGATCAGCGCTGCTTGGGCGCGCCCTGGCCGGCCTGGTTCTGGCTACCTGGAACGATCAGAGCGCGAACCCGGCCGCCCTGGCCGCCGCCCTCGACATTCGCGATGCCGGTGTTCAGATCGTAGGCGACCCGCTCGCCGCGGGTGACGTTCGGCCCGTCGCTGAGCGTGGCGTTCCCGACGAGCAGCACCTTGTTGCGGCTGCGGTCGAACTCGGCATTCTCGCCGGTCGCGACCTGGGTCTTGGACACGATCGTCACGGGACCCTTGCAGTTGATCTTGCGGATGGCCCCATCGCCGCCGAGCGGATTCTGCCCCGTCTCGCGCCCCGCCTGGCCCGCTGCCGCGGCAGCCCGGCCGGCCTCGTAATAGACGGTCAGGAGCGAGCACTTCATGGTCGAGCCGCCCTGCACGGCGACCACGTTGCCGGCGAAGACCGCACGACCCTCCTTGTCGAAGACGTCGAGCCGGTCCGCATCTATCTTGATCGGGTCGCGGTTGGAGCCGAGCTCCGCGAAGGCAGAGGAGCGCTCGCGCGCGCGCTGGGGCGCGCCCTGGGCGACCTTCAGGGTCGAGGCACCACCGCCCGGAAGCTCGGCCGCCGCCGGAGCCGCGAGACACGGAAGAAGTGCCGCAGCGAGCACGAGACCGCGCATGGAAAGAGTTCCTGACTGAAGCGAAGCGGTCATGGACGCGACGGCTCGACCTGGGACATCCGGGCATCGCCCGCGGGCTCGGCGGGTTCTATCGTCGCGCGGCTGAACTGCGTGCGGACGCGGCCCTGGAAGAAGAACGTGCGACCGCCATCCGAGACCTCTACGCCTTCGGCCTCGATCGTGCCGTTCTGGGTCGAGATCTTGACCGCCTCGCGCGAGAGCACCGTCCCGCCCTTGATGTCGACGGAGGCGGAGCGCAGCAGCACTTCCTCGCCGCGCGTGGTGGTGATGCGGATCGGCTCGGCCAGGTCCAGATGTTCCTTGGCCGTGTCGAAGAGCGCGGAGGCGGAGACGAGGCTCGCCCGCGTGCCCACGGCGTCGGTGACGAGCTTGGCGTTCACGTCCTTGAGCTCGATCAGGCCCGGCTTGCGGACATCCTGGAACGCCGCCTTCGCGGTCACCTCGTAGGGCCGGTTGTCCTGGCGGAAGCCGGTGAGGCGCGGGTTTTCCATGGCGATCTTGGTGCCGGACAACGTCACGCTGCCGAGCGACAGGCCCGGGATGTCGCCGAACGGCTTGAACATGGTCGCGGCCACGACGAGGCCGCCCGCCGCCAGCGCACCGGCCGGGATGGCGAATTTGAGCAGCCGCACTCGGAGGGAGTGCCGCTTTGCCTTGGCATAGGCGGCGGCGCGATCAGGGCCATGACGGCCGTCGCGTCCCAGCCCCGGCAGATGGCCAGTCACGGGCAAGTCCGGAAGTCGAGGTGGAGCCTCATCTGTGCCCGCCTGCAATGGCGAAGTTGTGGCCACGATTCCTGTCTGCGCCGGTTGAGGAACTCCGTCAACTCTGCCGCGTTTTACCTAACTATGAGCGAAGATGTCCGTCTCCGGCCAGCCGAGCAGGTCCAGGCGGGCGCGGGTGGGTAGGAAGGCGAAGCAGCTCTCGGCGAGTTCCGCCCGCTTCTCGCGTGCCAGCATCGAATCGAGCCGCTCCTTGAGGGCGTGCAGGTGCAGCACGTCCGATGCCGCGTACTCGATCTGCGCCTGGCTCAGTTCCGGAGCCGCCCAGTCCGAGGATTGCTGCGCCTTGGACAGGTCGATGCCGAGAAGCTCCCGCGTCAGGTCCTTCAGGCCGTGCCGGTCCGTGTAGGTGCGCACGAGCCGGGAGGCGATCTTGGTGCAGTAGACGGGCGCCGGCATGACGCCGAGGCGCAGGAAGAGCACCGCCAGGTCGAAGCGCGCGAAATGGAAGATCTTCAGCACCGAGGGATCGGCCAGGACGCGGATCAGCGTGGCCGGGGGCCGCGCGTCCGGCAGGATCTGCACCACGTCCGCATCGCCGTCTCCCCGTGAGATCTGCACCACGCAGAGCCGGTCCCGGTGGGGATTGAGACCGAGCGTCTCGGTGTCGATGGCGATGGAGGGACCGGGCGCGTAATCGGCCGGAAGGTCACCCCGGTGGTACCGGATGGTCATGGGATCGTGCGGGCGGGAGAAACGGATCTCCAGCCCTTAGCGCATGACGGCCCAGCGGGGAACCGGCGCTGCCGCCGGCTCGTCGCCGCTCAGGATTGCCGCGCCACGATGCGGTCGCGGATGCCCTGATAGACGCTGTCCGGCAGCACCTTCTTGCGCCGGAGCTCGTCCTTTCCGTTGTAGGGCCGGTTCTTGATGATGGCCTGGGCGCGGGCCGGACCGACGCCGGGGAGCTGGTCGAGCTGTTCCAGCGTCGCGGTGTTGATGTCGATCAGCGGTGCCTTTGCTGTCGCGCTGGGCGCGGGCGTGGCCGGCGCCGCCCCGGTTTGAGGAGCCTGGGCGAGCGCCGGACCTGCCGAGAGCGCGGCCGCCATGGCCAGCGCCGCGAGTCTGAGCCTTAACATCTGCCTCTCCCTGTTTGGGACCGGAGCTCCTCGCGCCGGCCCTGATCCTCAGCCGAGAAAGCGCCGCCTCGGCCGCTCCTCCTCCTGATCCAGGCCTGGATCATCGGGCGGGTGAGCGACCGGGAACACGACCGGGGCGGGCGTGACGCCACCCGCGAGGGCAGGGGCGGGCCGCTTGCCTTGTTCCGCGGAAGGGCGCGGGGCGGGCCCGGTCCCCGGCGCGGCCGGAGCGGGTTCGGCCGGGACGACCTCGGGTGGAGCGGCGGCCGCGCGAGGCTGGAGCGTCGTCACCTCGGCGCCCTTGGGCTCGGGAGCGGGTTCGGCCGGAACGACTTCCGGAGGAAGCTCCGGCTCCACTGGTGGCACCGGGGTCGCCGCCGTCGCAGCGCCATTCGGCTCCAGGCCGGCCGAGGGTGCCGTCTCCGGTGCGGCGGCTGCCGGGATCGCCTCGACGGGCGCAATGGCGTCCGTTGCCGGCAGGATCGCGACCGGCTCCGGCGTAGGCTCGGGCTCCGCGAAGAGGAGAGCGGCATCGGCAGCGCTCGGGCCGCCCAGCACCTCCGGCGGGGTTTCCCAGACGAAGGCGTCGAGGCGCCCGGTGACGGGCGAGACGGGAGCCCAGGTCTCGGAGACGACCCCGTCCGCGATCCAGGCCTTGTCGCGCGGGGCGTGGGCGGCGCGGGCGAGCCATTCCCGGACCCGGCCAGTCGCGCCCTCGGCCTGTTCCACCTCCGCCATGGCGAGGCAGACGCGAACCGTGGGTCGCTCCTCCAGGAGAGGACGAAGCGCGTCGCGGGCACGGCCGGGCTCGCGGGCATCGAGGGCGGCCCGTGCGATCGCGAGGCGCGATTCGGACGACCAGCTCGACAGCCGGGCAAGGGTCTCGGCGCGGCGCAGCCGGTCCATGGCCGAATCGCCGGAGCGGAGGTTCAGATAGGCGGCGGCAAGGTCCGGATGCTGGATCTGGCGCCAGGCGGTCTCGACGATCTTGGCGGCGCGGCGCAGGTCGCCCTTGCGGGAGAGCTGGCGCGCCGCGAGGACGACGGCCGGGACGAGGTCCGGCGCGAGGCGCACGGCTTCGAGCGCGGCATCGAGCGCCCGGTCGGGATCGCTCTGCTCCTTGGAGAGGGCGTCGGCTGCGTGGAGCACGGCCCGCTGGCGGCGGGAGGCGGCGCGGTCGAGCAGGCCGAGCGAGGCCCGGCGCTCGACGCTGCGCAGGGCCGCCGACCAGTTGCCTTCGGCGGAGTAGGCCTCGAGCACGGCGTCGCTCGCCCACCCGACCGAGGGGGCAAGCCGGGCGGCTTCCTCGGCATAGTTGCGCGCCGCGGGCAGGTCGCCCGAGCGACGCGCCTCGACGAAGAGCCCGCGCAGCCCCAGCACGCGCGTCTCCGGCACCTCCGTCATCTCGCGGAAGGCCGCCTCCGCGGCATCGCGATTGCCGGCGGCCTGCGCGGCCTGGGCCTTCAGCAGGAGCGCCAGAGGCTGGTGCCCGAGGAGGCGCTCGGCCTCGTTCGCGTAGCGCCGGCCCGTCGTCACGTCGCCGGCCCCGACCGCGATGATGCCGCGCGACAGGGCGGTCAGGCCGCGCTCGCGCTTGCGGCGGCGCGAGCCTTCCCCGACGCGGCTCGGAATGCGCAGGATGCCCCGGATGATCGCCCAGACGAGCGACAGCAGCATCGCCAGGACGACGATCGCCACGACGCCGATCGCGAGGGACGTCGTGTATTCGCGGCCGGCCCACGTGAAGGAGATCGTCTCCGGGTTGTCCGCGAGCCAGACGGCGCCCGATGCCGCCACGGCGAAGAGTGCGAGGTAGAGGAGAACGCGCCACATGCGAGGAGACCCTGGGTCAGCGGGACGGCGCGTCGAGCGCGGCGAGTGATTCGGCGCCGATTGTCCGGGCGGCGTTGTCGGCGGCGATGCGGGCCTTGAGACGCGCCCCCCATTCGGCGGAGACCCGTCTCGGCTCGTCCGGGAGGGATTCCCAGGCGGCCGCGGCCTCGCCGAGGGCGCCGCGGTTGAGCGCTGCCTCGATGCGGCCGACGAGGCCCGGGACGTCCCGCCCGCTGCCATCGCCGACGGCCCGCACGGTGACCACCTTCTCGGCGACCCGCATGAGGCGATCGGCGATCGAGCCGGACGGCCCCTGGGGCTGCTCCGTGATCTTGTCGGCGAGCGGCTTGAATTCCGCCGCGAGCGCCTGGGCGCTCGGGGCGGCCTGGGCCGCGAAGGGGCGGAGCGCCTCGACCGCCGGACCGGAGGTGCCGAGCCGCTCGAGCGCGGACAGGGCCGGGCCTAGCGGGCGGCCGCCGCGCAGATCCTGTCCGATCTGCCCGGCCACCACGGCCCGCAGGGCCGCCTGGAGCAGCGACGGGGGTAGTTTCGCGACCTCGGCCGACAGCTTTGCGATCGCCTCGCCGTTGGCCTGGACGTGCCCGTCCAGGCCGGTCGTCGCCGCCTGCACGGCTCCGATCGCGGCCGTGACCGCACGCTGGCGCTCCTCGGCTCCGTTCTGCGCGTTCTGAAGCGCGGCCTTCAGCTCGTCGATCGCGGCGGACGGAGCCGCCTGGGCCAGCCGTCCGTCGACCGCATCCAGGCGGCTGCCCAGCCTGTCGAGATCCTCCCGGACGGCGGGATCGGTCTGGGGCGGAGCCGGAGTAGCGGGCGCAGGCTCGGCTGGTGCCGGGCGGCTCGCGAGCTCCGCGACCTGCCGCTCCGCGCCCTCCGCGGCGCTCCGGGCCGCGGCCACGGTGTCCGTGAGGGAGCGCACCTGGTTCTCAAGCGTGCCGATCCGGCCTTCCAGCGCCTCGTTCGCGGGCTGCGCCACGCCCGGGGCCGGTGCGGCCGGCTGGGGCCGCGTTTCGAGCGCGGCCAGCCGGCTCTCGTAATCGGCAGGCGGCTGGCGCCAGTAGATATCCGCGCCGACCGCGAAGGCGGCGCCGACCACGCCGCCGATGAGGCTCGCGGCGATCACGCCGCTGGCGCTCCGCTTCTCCGGAGCGGGAGGCGGGGGCGGGATCGGCGGAACGGACGACGTGGTCCCGCCGACGGGAGCCGTGTCGAGCGCGGGCGAATCGGCCGGCGCAGCCGGCGCGTCCGTCGGGATCTCCTCGTCGGGCGTGGGGTTCGGTGCCGGGGCCGCCTCCGCTACGGGCACTTCCTGAGGCTTGGCGGCCTGAGGCTTGGCGGCGCCATCCAGACCGGTTGCGGCGATCGGTTCGATCGCGGTCTGCGCCTCCGAGACTTCGTCCGCCACGGAAGCGTCGGCCTGCTGCGAAGAGGAGAACTCCGCCTTCGGCAAGTCGATCACCGGCGGTTCGCGGCGATAAGGGTCGCTCGGGCGGCGCGATCCTGGCTTTCGATCCTTCATCGTGAGCGCGGTTCCAATGCTGTCCGGCAATCGAAGCTTGGCGGATTGGTTCCGTCCTTAGCACCCCGATTGTGGCGGCTGCGAGCCCGGAGGGCGTCCGGCCCTCGCCAGGAGTGCGAGGAGGGATTCCTCGTCCGGTCGTTGTGCGATCAGGATACGGATCCCGACCAGGGAGCGCAGCCCCTGCGCGACGTCCGCCGACAGGCAGAGATGCACCGTTCCGGCGACCGCCTCACCAAGGCCGGCCTCGCGGATGAGGCTTGCCACCAATGCGGCGCTGCGGCGGGAATAATGGAGGATGACCTCGGCCTGGCCGTTCCTCAGGGCCTCCCTTGCCTCCTGGGGGAGGGAGCGGGCGGCAACGGCCTCGTAGCAGTCCCACACCTGGAGGTCGTACCCCGCATCCACGAGCGAACGGGCCGGTTCCACCTTGCGGTCACGCCCTGCGGCGTAGAGCAGCCTCGCTCCCGAGGGCACGGAGGCCCGCACCAGCCAGACGAGATCGAGGCTGTCGCCCGCCGCTTCCTCGACGCGTGCGAATCCGGCCCCGCGCAACTGGTCCGCCGTCCTGCGGCCAACCGCGAAAGCGGTAATCCGTGAGAGCCGCTCCCGCTCGACCGCGAGCGCGGGCACCGCGTTGGAGCTGGTTACGAGGAGCGCATCGAACGGGCCGGCCGGCACGGGTTCTCCCGTGGGCACGACGTCCAGCACCGGTGCGCGCACCGCTTCGTGGCCCAGCGCGGCGAGCCGGCGCGCTGTCGCTTCGGCCTGGCCCCTCGGCCGGGTGACCAGGACCTTCACGGCTCAGGCCTGCAGCATCCCCGGCAGCAGCCGGTTCTTGATCTCGTGCCCGGCCTGGTGGCCGAGGCGCTCGGCGTCGCGGGCGACGCCCTCGAGAGCGACCTCGACCGCATCGGTCCCGTCGGGGCGAAGGACGAGACCCCGGAACCGAATCGTCCCGCTCTCGACGCGGGCATGACCCGCGATGGGTGTGCGGCACGAACCGTCGAGCACGGCCAGGAAGGCGCGTTCCATCGTCAGCGCGGCCTCCGTCGCCGGGTGGTTGATGCGCGCGAGCATCTCCCGCGTGCGGGCGTCGCCGGTGCGGGCCGTGATGGCGATCGCCCCCTGGCCCACGGCCGGCAGCATCTCGTCGATCGAGAAGATCCGCGTCGCGTGCGTTTCCATCCCGAGGCGCTTCAGGCCCGCCAGCGCGAGCAGGGTCGCGCCCGCCTCGCCGCGCTCCAGTTTCTGGAGCCGGGTGCCGACATTCCCGCGCAGCAATCCCACCCGGAGGTCGGGACGCGCCCGCAGGACGAGGGCCTGCCGCCGCGGGGATGCCGTACCCACCACCGTTCCGGGCGGCAGCGCCTCCAGGCTGTCCGCCACCCGCGAGATGAAGACGTCCCGCACGTCCTCGCGGGGCAGGAAGGCCGCGATCACGAGGCCGTCGGGCAGGAAGGTCGGCAGGTCCTTGGCCGAGTGCACGGCGAAGTCGATGCGCTCGTCGAGCAGGGCGGCATCGAGTTCCTTGGTGAACAAACCCTTGCCGCCGGCCTCCGCGAGGGCCCGGTCCTGAATTGCGTCGCCAGTGGTGGTGAAGGGGCGGAGCGTGAGCGGCCCCGCGTCGCAGCCGAGCGCCTCCGCGAGGCGCGCCTGCGCTTCCTTCGCCTGCGCCATCGCAAGCGGCGAGCCCCGCGTGCCGATGACGAGGGTCGGGATCTCGGACAAGATTGAATCTCCGCGGCCGCTTTGCCTCGCGCGGCCCTGCCGCGTTATAGGCTGGCGCTGCGTTCCGCGCGAGGCGTGGACGATCTCCCTTCAGGACTAGACGCAACCCATGCTTGTTCTCGGGCTCGAGACCACTTGCGACGAGACGGCTGCCGCGGTGGTTTCTCTCGGAGCCGACGGGCGCGGCGTGATCCTCTCCAACGAGGTCTTCAGCCAGATCGCCCAGCATTCGGCCTATGGCGGGGTGGTGCCGGAGATCGCGGCTCGCGCCCATGTCGAGATGATCGACCGGCTGACGGCCCGGGCCCTGTCGGCTGCGGGCGTCGGCTTCGGGGATCTGTCGGGCATCGCGGCGGCGGCCGGGCCCGGCCTCATCGGCGGCGTTCTGGTGGGCCTCACCACCGCGAAGACGCTGGCCCTCGTCACCCAGAAGCCGCTGATCGCCGTGAACCATCTCGAGGGGCATGCCCTGACGCCGCGCATGACGGACGGCATCGGCTTTCCCTACCTGCTGCTTCTCGCCTCCGGCGGCCACACGCAACTCGTCGCCGTGCGCGGCGTCGGCGAATACCTGCGCCTCGGCACGACGGTGGACGACGCGATGGGCGAGGCGTTCGACAAGGTCGCCAAGCTCCTCGGCCTCGCCTACCCGGGCGGCCCGGAGGTCGAGCGCGAGGCGGCGCGCGGCAACCCGGAGCGCTTCCAACTGCCGCGCCCGATGCTCGGCCGCCCGAAGCCTGATTTCTCGCTGTCCGGCCTGAAGACGGCGCTTCGCCTGGAGGCCGAGCGCGTCGCGCCCCTAAACGGCACGGACGTGGCCGATCTCTGCGCCTCGTTCCAGGCGGCCGTGGTGGATGTGGTGGTCGACCGCACCCGCGTCGGCCTGAAGCTCTTCCGCGAGCAGGTCGGCCATCCGACGGCCCTCGTGACGGCCGGCGGCGTCGCGGCGAACGGCGCCATCCGGCGCGCGCTCTCGCGCCTTGCGGGCGAGGCGGGTCTGAAGCTCGTCGCGCCTCCGCTCGAGCTCTGTGGCGACAACGGCGCGATGATTGCCTGGGCGGGGATCGAGCGGCTTCGCCTCGGGCTGACGGACGACATGACGGCGCCCGCCCGGGCGCGCTGGACGCTCGGCAGCCCGGATCCCGCTCCCGTAACCGTCTAGCGCTCGTCACGTGGGGGACGCGATGCGTACCATCGGGGTCATCGGAGGTGGCGCCTGGGGGACGGCGCTCGCCAATGCCGTGGCCTCGGCCGGCAAGGCGGTGGCCCTGTGGATGCGCGATCCCGATGCGGCCGCCCGGGCCGAGCTGTCGCGCACCAACAAGCGCTACCTACCCGGCGTCCGCCTTCTCGACCGGATCGGCGTCACCTCCCGGCCGCAGAGCCTCGCGGGCGCCGAGACGATCCTCCTCGTCGTGCCGACCCAGAGCCTGCGGACGGCCCTCGCGAGTTTCGCGGGCGTGCTGCCGCCCCGGACGCCGCTCGTGATCTGCTCCAAGGGCATCGAGCGCGGAACCAACCTGTTTCCCAGCGAGATCGTCCGCGAGCTCCGGCCCGAGGCGCCGGTCGCCATCCTGTCCGGCCCGAGCTTCGCAGCGGATGTCGCGCGCGGCTTGCCGACTGCGGTGGCGCTCGCCGCCGCGGAGGAGGACCTCGCCCGCGCGCTCGCCGCCGACCTCTCCGGGCCGGCGCTGCGCGTCTATCACGGCACCGACATTCGCGGCGTGGAGATCGGCGGCGCCGCCAAGAACGTGCTCGCGATCGCGGTCGGGATCGTCGAGGGCCGCAAGCTCGGCGAGAGCGCCAAGGCGGCCCTCACGGCCCGGGGCTTCGCCGAGCTGCTCCGGTTCGCGCAGGCCTATGGCGGCAGGCCGCACACCCTCATGGGCCTCTCCGGCCTGGGCGACCTCGTCCTCACCTGCGGGTCCGCGCAGTCGCGCAACTTCTCGCTCGGCCTCGAAATCGGAAGGGGTGCTCCGGATGCGGGAGGCGGCAAGCTGGCGGAGGGCGCCTTCACGGCGGACGCCCTGATCGAGCTCGCCCATGCGCGGGAGGTCGAGATGCCCATCGCCGAAGCCGTCGCGGCCGTCCTCGCAGGGAGGCTCACGGTGGACGATGTGGTGGAGAGCCTGATGGCGCGGCCGCTCAAGGCCGAGTAAGCCGGCCGGGAAGACAGAGGGGAAAGGTCATGGCGCATTGGCTCTACAAGTCGGAGCCATCGTCCTGGTCATGGGACGAGCAGGTCGCCGCCGGCGAGAAGGGGACCGCCTGGACGGGCGTCCGCAACCATCTGGCGAAGAAGCATCTCCAGGCCATGAAGCTGGGCGAGCGCGGCTTCTTCTATCATTCCAACGAGGGCAAGGCCGTCGTCGGCATCGTCGAGGTGATCCGCGAGTACTATCCCGACCACACGGACCCGACCGGCCGCTTCGGGATGGTGGACCTGAAGGCGGTCGAGCCGCTGCGCGAGCCCGTCACGCTGGAGGCGATCAAGTCGCAGCCCGAACTCGCCGACATGGTGCTCATCAAGAACTCACGGCTCTCGGTGCAGCCGGTCACCGACGAGGAGTGGCGAATCGTCTGCCGGCTCGGCGGCCTCTAGGGCTTCCGCGCGGCTCGTCCAGTCGCGCCAGAGCAGGACCAGGGCCGCCATGATGGCCGGCCCCAGGAAAAGGCCGAGGAGCCCCCAGGTTTCGACTCCGCCCAGGATCCCGAGAAGGACCCACAGGAAGGGCAACTTCGTCGCGCCCCCGATCAGGGCGGGCCGGATGAAATGGTCGGCCACGAACACGACCGCGAAGCCGAACGCCACCACGGCGACGGCTGCCGTGACCGAGCCGGCCGCGAGCAGCAGGATCCCCACGATGCAGAACACGACGGGGGTCGCGAAGGGGATCATGGCCGCGATGGCGGTCGCCGCGCCGAACAGCGCCGGATGCGGCACCCCGGCCATCAGATAGGCCAGCCACATCAGGACACCCTCGCCGAGCCCAACGAGGACGAGCCCGTCGACCGTCCCGTGCACGGAGGCGATCGCCTGGCGCCCGATGCGTTCGCCATGCGGCCCGAAGGCGCGATGGCTGGCAGCGAGCATCTGCGCGCCGACCTGCTCGCCGTCCCGGTACAGGAAGAACAGGGCGAGCAGGGTAAAGGCGAAGACGACGACCCGGTGGACGAGCTGCCCGCCCAGCTCGCGCGTGTAGCCGTAGAGCGAGGCGTGGTTGAGCCTGCCCAGGAACTCGGAATAGCCGGCCGGGTCGGCGAGCGTCTCGCGCCACCAGGAGACCGCCTGCGCGCCGATGACGGGAAGACCGCCCAGCCAGCCGGGCACCGCGATTCCGTGCTGCCGGGCCTCTTCGAGGGCCGCGTAGATGACGCGCGCCTCGCGGGCGAGCTCCACGCCGGCAATGCCGAGCGGGATCAGGACGAGCAGCGCCGCCGCTGCCGTGAACAGGGCGGGGAGCGCTATGTCATGGCCCCGGGCCGGCCAGCGCGCCCGCGCGCGGCGGTAGAGAGGCCAGGTGGCGATCGCCAGGATGGCGGCCCAGACGAGCGCCGGCAGGAACGCCTTCAGGGTCCAAAGGCCGAGCAGCACGAGGATGATCGCGAGCGCGAGCCTCGCGCGACCCTGGAACCGCCACGTCTCGGCGCGAGCGGCCTCCTGACCTGCAGCCTCGTCACTGGTCATCGTGGCCTCGAACCCACATGTGTCGGGCGGGAAACTGCCCGAGCGCCGGCCCCGCGGCAATGCAGGGAAGTTTCAGGCGCAGGGCGCTCGCAGCCGGTATATGGACCGGCTCGAAACGAGGGCGAACGCCCTCCAGAGGAGACAGGTTATGCAGGAACGTCGCCCCGTGATGCTGGTCATTCTCGACGGCTGGGGCTGGCGCGAGGAGCGGGCCGACAATGCGGTGCTCCAGGCGAAGACTCCCAGCTTCGACCGGCTCTGGGCGGAGGGGCCGCATGCCTTCCTGCACACGTCCGGCCATGACGTCGGGCTGCCGGACGGCCAGATGGGCAATTCCGAGGTCGGTCACCTGAATATCGGCGCGGGCCGGGTGGTCATGCAGGACCTGCCGCGGATCGGGAGCGCCATCGCGGATGGTAGCCTGGCGAAGAATCCCGAGCTTCTCCGCTTCATCGACAAGCTCAAGGCGAGCGGCGGGACATGCCATCTCGTCGGGCTCGTGTCGCCGGGCGGCGTCCATTCGCACCAGGACCACGCGGCCGCGCTCGCGCGTGTCGTGGCGGAGGCCGGCGTGGAGGTCGCCGTCCATGCCTGGACGGATGGCCGCGACACCCCGCCGCGTTCTGGCGCCGAGGATCTGAAACGCCTCGCGGCCGCGCTGCCCCAGGGTGCGACGCTCGCGACCGTGTCGGGCCGCTACTACGCCATGGACCGCGACAAGCGCTGGGAGCGCGTCTCGAAGGCCTATGCGGCCATGGCGGCCGCCGAAGGGCAGCACGCTCCCGACGCCGCGACCGTCATGCGGGACAGCTACGCCCGGGACGTCACGGACGAGTTCGTGGTGCCGACCGTGATCGGCGATTTCGCCGGGATGCGCGATGGCGACGGCCTCCTGTCGTTCAACTTCCGGGCCGACCGGGTGCGCGAGATCCTGGACGCCCTGCTCGATCCGGGTTTCTCAGGCTTCGAACGCGGCCGCGTGGTGAAGTTCGCGGCCGCGCTGGGCATGACGCAGTACTCCACGGACCTCGACCGCTTCCTCGCGACCCTCTTCCCGCCGCAGGACCTGAAGAACGTGCTGGGCGCGGTGGCCGCGAAGGCCGGCCGGACGCAGCTCCGCATGGCGGAGACGGAGAAATATCCGCACGTCACCTATTTCCTGAACGGCGGCGAGGAGCGACCCTTCCCGGGCGAGGAGCGCATCATGGTGCCCTCACCGAAGGTCGCGACCTACGACCTGCAGCCGGAGATGTCGGCGCCCGAGCTCACCGAGAAGGCCGTCCAGGCGATCCGGTCCGGCAAGTTCGACCTCATCGTCCTGAATTTCGCCAATGCCGACATGGTCGGGCACACGGGCAGCCTCGAGGCCGCCACCAAGGCCGTCGAGGCCGTGGATGCGGGGCTCGGCCGCATCGCCGACGCGGTGCTCGCGTCCGGAGGCGCGCTCCTGGTCACGGCCGACCACGGCAATGCGGAGCTGATGCGGGACCCCGTGACGGGCGGCCCGCACACGGCCCACACCACGAACCCCGTCCCGGTGATCCTTGCGGGCGTGAAGGGCGCGACGATGCATGACGGCCGTCTGGCCGATCTCGCCCCCACGCTGCTGAAGCTGATGGGCATCGAGCAGCCGCCAGAGATGACCGGCAAGCCGCTGCTGGATTGAGGCCGGTCTTTCAGGGGCCGAGCAGAAGAGCGTCGATGTCGCGTGCACCGTGTACGATGTGCAGGACGACGACGGTGTTTGCCTCGACCCGGTAGAAGATCAGGTAGTTCCCGACGGCCGTTCGAGAACGCCGTGTTCTTCCCGCCCGGGTACGAGCGGGAAGCGCTCGGGCATCTCGCTGAGGTTGCGGCAACGCCCTTCGATTTCGGCGACGAACGTTAAGGCACGCCGGGGCGAATCCTGCGCGATCCGATCGCCAATCTCCCTGAGCTGGCGCCGAGCCGCGGCGGTGAACCGGACCTTCACTCCGGCTGCGTTGCTGCAAGGGCCTCGTAGCGCGCCTTCATCTCGCCGAAGACCTCATCGGCTTCGAAGGTGCGCCCCGCATCGGCATCCTCGATTCCTTCCGTCACAGCGGCATCGAGAAATCGGCGACGCGCCTCGCGTTGTCCCAGGAGCCGAATGCCTTCGCGCAGCACCTCTGCCTCGTCGGCGAACCGTCCGGTGCGGATCAGTTCGGCGACCGCGGCTTCGGCATCGCGCCCGAGATCGGCAGCAATCATGGGATCCCTCCGGTCCCAGATACATCGCGGGCGGCCAAAGGAAGATCAAGAGAAAGGCTTGGGTGCCCTCAGCCGGACGCGCCGGTGTCGTCGAGCGCGAGCAGTGCGGCGTTGCCGCCGGCCGCTGCCGTGTTGATGCTGACCGAGCGCTCCGCCACCAGCCGCCACAGCGGATAGCGATACGGCACCGCCGGCCGGATGATCGGGACGATGGCCTCGGTCTCGGAGGCGAATGCCTGGCGGATCGCGGCCGTCTTCTCGGGACTGAGATCGACCAGGACGGCATCCGCGGAGGCCTCGACCGGGTCGGTGGAGATCCGGAGAAGGTCTGAGCCGAGGGCGCCGGCGATGGTCCGGGCAGCGTCGCTGTCCGGCAGGATCGCGCGGTTTCCGGTCCCGATCGCGGCGGCCACCTGCGCGATGAGCGCGGGCAGGTCCTCGGCCAGGCAGGCGACGCAGCCGCGTGGATGGAGCGAGAGCGTGTCGCGCTCGCCGGTCGGGCCCGGCAGTTCCACGGGCTCGCGGCCATAAGGATTGCGGCGCGCGGCCTCGATCACGGCCAGGAGGTAGGGTCGTCCCTCTTCGCCGGAGCGCTCCCTGTCGGATGCGAGTCGGGCCAGCCTGTCCAGGGCCGTCGCGGCTTCGCGGGACGGCTTCGCCCTGCTCGGCCAGGGCGGAGTGGAGCCGCGCACGAGCCGGTGCAGGTAGAATGGGCCGCCCGCCTTCGGGCCGGTTCCCGAAAGGCCCTCGCCCCCGAAGGGCTGGCTCCCCACCACGGCCCCGACGATGTTGCGGTTCACATAGACGTTGCCGGCCCGGATGGCCGCGAGGACTGCATCCACCGTCTCGTCGATCCGGGTATGCACGCCGTGCGTCAGGCCGTAGCCCGCGGCGTTGATGCGGCGGACGAGGTCGGGCAGGTCCTGGCCGCGGAAGCGCACGACGTGGAGAACGGGTCCGAACACTTCGCGCCGCAGCGCTTCGACGGAGGGCAGCTCAATGAGCGTCGGCGGCACGAATGTGCCCGATCCGGCCTGCGGCGGCAGCGGCAGCTGCACCACGCGGTGGCCCGCCTCCCGCATCTCGGCGACATGCCGCTCGATCCCGGCTTTCGCGTCGGCATCGATAACCGGTCCGACATCGGTGGCAAGGTCGAGGGGCGAGCCGACCCGGAGCTCCTTCATCGCTCCTTCGAGCATCGCGACCGTGCGATCGGCGATGTCCTCCTGCAGGCAGAGGATGCGGAGCGCCGAGCAGCGCTGGCCGGCGGAATCGAAGGCGCTTTCGATCACGTCCGCCACGACCTGCTCGGGCAGGGCCGACGAATCGACGATCATCGCGTTGAGGCCGCCCGTTTCGGCGATCAGGACCGGGTCGTCGTCCCGAACCGAGAGCGCGCGTTCGATGCTCTTCCCGACCGCGGTCGAGCCCGTGAACACCACCCCGCCGATGCGCGGGTCGGAGACGAGCCGCGCGCCGACCGTCTCGCCCGGGCCGGGCAGGAGCTGTAGCGCTTCGGGCGGGATGCCCGCCTCGTGGGCGAGCCGGACAGCGGCAGAGGCGACGAGCGGCGTCTGCTCGGCCGGCTTTGCCAGCACCGTGTTGCCCGCCACGAGGGCGGCCGCGACCTGCCCGGTGAAGATCGCGAGCGGGAAATTCCAGGGCGAGATGCAGACGATAGGGCGGACCGGGTCCGTGCCGTCGAGATCGGCCCGTGCCCGAGCCGCGTAGTAGCGGCAGAAATCGACGGCCTCCCGGATCTCCGCGATGCCGTTCCGGGCCGTCTTGCCGGCCTCCCGCATCATCAGCCCGACGAGGTGGAGTCGTTCCCCTTCGAGCAGGTCCGCCCAGCGCTCGAGATGTGACGCCCGCCCGGCGGGGCCCAGCTTCGCCCAGCCCGGGAGGGCCTCCGCAGCCGCGCCGACAGCGAGTTCGACGTCATCCAGTGTCGCCTCTTCGGCAAGCCCGACGAGGTCGTAGCCGTCCGACGGGTTCCGGATCTCCGTGACGTTCCGGCCAAAAGCGCCGGCCTCGCTCACCAGGGTCGGTCCGGCCCGGCGCACCTCCCTGTCTGCCGCGAGGACAGCGCCTAGTTCAGCCAACTCCGCCTCGGCGGCGAGGTCGTAGCCGGCGGAATTGCGCCGGTCCGGAAACAGGCCCGGCGGCCCGGGCAGCCGGCCATGCGGGCGCCCACCCTCCTCCCGGACGGCTGCGACCGGATCGGCGATCAGGCTGTCGAGCGGGATGGTCTCGTCCACCATCTGGTTCACGAAGGACGAGTTGGCGCCGTTCTCCAGGAGGCGCCTGACGAGATAGGCGAGCAGCGTCTCGTGCGGCCCGACGGGAGCGTAGACCCGGACAGGCAGTTCCGGCCCGACGATCTCGTCGTAGATGGTCTCGCCCATGCCGTGCAGGCACTGGAACTCGTATCGCGCGTTCCCCTCCATCGCCCGGATCGCGCCGATCGAGAAGGCGTTGTGGGTGGCGAATTGCGGGTAGATGGCGTCCGGGGCGGCCAGCATCGCCCGCGCGCAGGCGAGATACGAGACGTCCGTGTGCCGCTTGCGGGTGAAGACCGGGTAGTCCGCGAAGCCGCCGAGCTGGGCGAGCTTGATCTCCGAATCCCAGTAGGCGCCCTTGACGAGCCGGACCATGAGGCGCCGCCCCGTGCGGCGACCGAGATCCGCCAGCCAGTCGATCACCGGCCGGGCCCGCTTGCCGTAGGCCTGCACGACGAAGCCGATGCCGTCCCAACCCGCCAAGGCTGGATCGATCGCCAGCGCCTCCAGGATGTCGAGCGAAATCTCGAGCCGATCCTGCTCCTCGGCGTCGATGTTGAGGCCGATGTCGTAGCTCTTCGCGAGCAGCGCGAGCGACTTCACGCGCGGCAGCAGCTCGGCCATCACCCGCTCACGCTGCTGGCGCGAATAGCGGGGATGAAGGGCCGAGAGCTTGATGGAGATGCCCGGCCCGCCGACGATGCCGCGCCCGGCGGATTCCCGCCCGATCGCCACCACGGCCTCCGCGTAGGCGCGCATGTAGCGCTCGGCATCTGCGGCATTCACGGCCGCCTCGCCCAGCATGTCGTAGGAGAAGCGATAGCCGCGCCTTTCGCGGGCCTTGGCGCTCGCCAGCGCCTCGGCGATCGTCTCGCCGGTCACGAATTGCCGCCCCAGCATGCGGATGGCGAAATCCGTCGCCCGCCGGATGAGCGGCGCGCCGCTCCGCCCGAGCAGCCCCAGCAGCGAGCCCCCGAGTTCGCCGGCGGAATGGGTCGGCACCAGCCGGCCCGTGACGAGGAGACCCCAGGCCGCCGCATTAACGAAGAGCGAGGGCGAATGCCCGACATGGGCCGACCAGTCGCCGCGCCCGATCTTGTCGCGGATCAGGCGGTCGCGCGTCGCCTCGTCCGGCACGCGCAGCAGCGCCTCGGCAAGGCACATCAGGGCGATGCCCTCCGTCGAGTCGAGCGAGAACTCGTGCATCAGCGCATCGACGCCGCTGGCGGACCGGCGCGCGGCGCGGACGCTCAGCGCGAGTCGGCGGGCCAGGCTTTGCGCGGCCGTGAGCTGTTCGCTCGATAGCGCGGCCTCGTCCGCCAACTGCAGGACATGCGGGCGCTCATCGACACGGTGGCAGGCTGCAATGGCCTGCCGCAGCGGCGTCCCGGATGCCGGCGCGGCCTGGAAGCCGGCCGGGAGGCGGGGCGGAAGCCGTTCAGGGTCGAGAGCTGCGGACATGCGGACCTCCGGCGAGGGAACGCTGCACTCGAACCGGCTTGATCAAAGGGGGGCCGCTCGGGCCCCCGGGCGATCAGATCCCGCCCATGCAGAGATACTTGATCTCCAGATAGTCATCGATCCCGTAATGGGAGCCCTCGCGGCCCAGGCCCGATTCCTTCACGCCGCCGAAGGGGGCGATCTCCGTGGAGATGATGCCCTCGTTGATGCCGACGATGCCGTAATCGAGCGCCTCGGCGACCCGCCATACGCGGCCGATGTCGCGGCCGTAGAAATAGGACGCGAGGCCGAACTCGGTGTCGTTCGCCATCCGGATCGCCTCCTCCTCCGTCTTGAAACGGAAGATCGGCGCGACCGGTCCGAAGGTCTCCTCGCGGAAGATCTTCATGTCGGGCGTGGTGTCGGCGAGCACGGTCGGCTCGAAGAAGGAGCCGCCCAGGCCCGAGCGCTTGCCGCCCGTGACCACCTTCGCGCCCTTGGCGAGTGCGTCCTCGACATGCTCCTCGACCTTGGCGACCGCCTTCTGGTCGATGAGCGGCCCGATCACCGTGCCCTCGCCGAAACCATCGCCCACCTTCAGGTCACGGACCGCCTCGGCGAGCCGCTTCACGAAGGCGTCGTAGATGCCGTCCTGGACCAGGATGCGGTTGGCGCAGACGCAGGTCTGGCCGGCATTGCGGTACTTGGAGGCGATCGCGCCCTTCACGGCCGGCTCGAGATCCGCGTCGTCGAACACGATGAAGGGGGCGTTGCCGCCGAGCTCCATCGAGGTCTTCTTCACGGTCTTGGCGCATTGCTCGAGGAGCACCTTCCCGATCTCGGTCGAGCCCGTGAAGGTGAGCTTGCGGACAGTCGGGTTGGAGGTCATCTCGCCGCCGATCTCCGAAGCCGATCCGGTCACGCAGGACAGGACGCCCTTCGGCACGCCCGCGCGCTCGGCGAGTTCGCAGAGCGCGAGCGCGGAGAACGGCGTCTGGCTCGCCGGCTTGAGCACCATCGTGCAGCCGGCCGCGAGCGCCGGGCCCGCCTTGCGGGTGATCATGGCGGCCGGGAAGTTCCAGGGCGTGATGGCGGCGCAGACGCCGATCGGCTGCTTGATGACCACGATGCGCTTGTCGGTCCCGTGCGCCGGGATCACGTCGCCGTAGATGCGCTTCCCCTCCTCGCCGAACCACTCGATGAAGGAAGCCGCATAGGCGATCTCGCCCTTCGCCTCGGCGAGCGGCTTGCCCTGCTCGGCCGTCATGATGGCGGCGAGGTCTTCCTGGTTCGCCATCATCAGGTCGAACCAGCGGCGAAGGATCTGGGCACGCTCCTTGGCGGTCTTGGCGCGCCAGGCCGGGAGGGCGGCTTCCGCAGCCTCGATGGCGCGGCGCGTCTCGGCAGCGCCCATCTTCGGGACGGTCCCGAGCGTGTCACCGGTGGAGGGGTTGTCGACCGTTATCGTGCCGCCGCCATCGGCATCGAGCCAGGCGCCGTCGATATAGCATTGCTGCCGGAACAGCTTCGGGTCTTTCAGCGCCCGCGTTCCGGTGCGGATGTCCATATAGGTCATAGGCGGTCTCCCTTTGGTTGGGGAGACCTCTAGCACGCCGCCGCGGCGGCGTCCGCTGGGCTCGCGCGAGTCAGTATTTCGCGCTGATCACCTCGCGGTAGCGGCTCCCATAGCCGTAGGACACCGGCAAGGGAGGCGCGTTGTAGAGCACGCCGCGGGGCAGGTAGGGCTCGCGGTACTCGACGATCTCGACGACGTTCTCGGCATAGACGGGGCCGGCGTGATGGCCGTGGTGACGGGCGTGATGATGGCCATGATGCTGCCGCCAGCCGGGCATGTCGGCGGCGAGCGTCGGGCCGGCAAGCGCCATGGTGGTCGCCGCGAGGAGCGCAGCCTTCAGCTTCATCCGGGTCTCCTGATCGATCGGTGTCCGGGTGAGCGTCGGCGCCTCGCCTTGCGATCTGATTGACGACCGGCACCGCGCCTTCGCGATGGTTTGCGCTTCCCTAACGCGCCCTCGCCCGCCTGTGATCGGCGGCCGCAGCGCCGGCCCGGAACCTCCCCCACCATCTCCGGTTGACCGCCGATCGCAACCGCGCGTCCGGAGCCGATCCCCCAATGCTGCCCGAAGAAGACAGCAACCACGAGGTCGAGAACATCGTCGACCCGAAAGAGGCCGCCGAATCGGCCGGGCTGCGCTATGTCTCCGACGAACGTCCGGGCATTCGCCGCCGGAGAGCCGGGAAGGGCTTCGCCTATCTGGGTGCCGACGGCAGGGCCGTGAAGGACGAGAAGGTCATCGCGCGGATCCGCAAGCTCGCCATCCCGCCCGCCTACACGGATGTGTGGATCTGCCCGCACGCCAACGGGCACATCCAGGCGACCGGGCGCGACGCCAAGGGCCGCAAGCAGTACCGCTATCATCCGAAGTTCCGCGAGGTGCGGGATTCGACGAAATACGAGCACATGCTCGAATTCGCCCGCGGCCTGCCCGAGATCCGCGCGAAGATCGCCGAGCACATGAAGCTGCGCGGCATGCCTCGCGAGAAGGTCCTCGCCACGGTCGTGTATCTCCTCGAGAACACGCTGATCCGCGTCGGCAACGACGATTACGTGAAGCAGAACAAGAGCTACGGCCTGACCACCCTGAAGGACCGGCACGTCAAGGTCGAAGGGTCGGATCTGAAGTTCCAGTTCAAGGGCAAGTCCGGCAAGACCTGGAACCTGCAGATCCGCGACCGGCGCATCGCGAAGATCGTGAAGCAGTGCCAGGACCTGCCTGGCCAGGAGCTGTTCCAGTACCTCGATGAGGACGGCAACCGGCAGGACGTCACCTCGGCGGACGTCAACGCCTACCTGAAGGAGATCACCGGCCGCGAGATCACGGCCAAGGATTTCCGGACCTGGGCGGGCACGGTGCTGGCCGCCATCGCGCTGGCGGAGTTCGAGACATTCGACTCGGACGCCAAGGCGAAGAAGAACGTCCGGGCCGCGATCGAGCGCGTGGCGGGCAGGCTCGGCAACACGCCAACCATCTGCCGCAAGTGCTACGTCCACCCGGAGGTGCTGCACTCCTACTTCCAGGGGGACCTGATGCTCGACATCAAGGAGGAGGTCGAGGAGGAGCTGCGCGACAACCTGGCGACGCTGAAGCCGGAGGAGGCGGCGGTGCTGTCCCTACTCGAGGCGCGCCTCAACCGCGATCTCACGGAGACCCTACGGAAGGCTGCCGCCGCGGCCTGACCGGGATCGTACGGACCGGAACGCCCACCGTTCCGCGAGGCTTGTAGAGGGACTTCGCGGGAGCTTCGATGCGCGTCCACCACCTGAATTGCGGCTGCATGTGTCCCGTCGGTGGCGCGCTCTTCGATGGATTCAGCCGCGGCGTCAGGGGCACGCTCATCTGCCACTGCCTCCTGGTCGAGACCGAGTCGTCCGGCCTCGTCCTCGTGGATACCGGCTTCGGCACCGGGGACATCGAGCAGACCTATCCGCGGCTGAGCCCGCTCTTCGTCCACCTGAACCAGATCCAGCTCGAGCGGCGCTACACGGCGCTGGAGCAGGTGCGGCAGCTCGGATTCTCGCCATCCGACGTCCGCCACATCGTGCTGACGCATCTCGACTTCGACCATGCGGGCGGGCTGGAGGATTTCCCGGACGCGACCGTTCACGTGATGGTCGACGAGATGGAGGCGGCTCGCCGCCGGCACGGCTTCATCGCCCGCAACCGATACCGGCCGCAGCAATGGGACGGCGTGAAGCATTGGCGCTTCTATGGCCACAAGGGCGTGCGGTGGTTCGGCTTCGACGCCGTGCGCGATCTGGACGGCCTTCCGCCCGAGATACTTCTGGTGCCACTTCCCGGCCACACCTGGGGGCATGCCGGGGTCGCCGTCGGCGCTCCCGAGGGGTGGCTGCTCGACGCGGCCGATACCTATTTCTTTCGACACGAGATGGACCGGCCAACGCGCCACGCGCCGCTCGGCGCGCGGGGCTACCAGCGCATGATGGCGGTCGATTTCGACCTGCACCTGCACAACCAGGCGCGGCTGCGGGACCTTTCGATGGATGAGGCGGCGGGCGTGCGGATCTTCTGCAGCCACGACGCGGTGGAGTTCGCGGCCCTTTCGGGACTCCAGGGCTTGCCCGGGCAGGTCTAGCGGATCCCGTCCCCGGGACCGCAGCCTTGCTCATACGGGGGATTGCAGGCCCTCTTGCCTCGGCCTTCAATCGCCCCTGTCGCGGGGAGGTTGCGTGATGCTCGACGCCCTCATGCTGTCGCGGATCCAGTTCGGATTCACGGTCGCGTTCCACATCATCTTCCCGGCCTTCACGATCGGTCTCGCGTGCTGGCTGGCGCGGCTGGAATTCGAGTGGCTGCGGACGGGCGACCAGCTCTACAAGAACCTCTACAAGTTCTGGGTGAAGGTCTTCGCCGTGTCCTTCGGGCTCGGCGTCGTCTCCGGCATCGTGATGAGCTATCAGCTCGGCACGAACTGGTCCCGGTATTCTGAGTTCGGCGGCAACGTCCTTGGCCCGCTGATCGCCTACGAGGTGATCACCGCCTTCTGCCTCGAGGCCGGGTTCCTCGGCATCATGCTGTTCGGCTGGGACAAGGTGGGCGACCGGCTCCACTTTCTCTCGACCTGCCTGGTGGCGATCGGGACGCTCATCTCGGCGTTCTGGATCCTGTCGGCGAATTCCTGGATGCAGACCCCGGCCGGATTCCGGGTCGAGAACGGGATCGCGCTGCCGGTGGACTGGTGGGAGATCGTCTTCAACCCGTCCTTCCCGATCCGCTACGCGCACATGGTGCTGGGCTGTTTTCTCACGACTGCCTTCGCGGTCGGTGGGATGTCGGCCTGGATGCTGCTTCGGCATCCGCATGACGCCCCGGAGGGGAAGCTTGCCGGTGCGCGCCGGTCGCTGTCGATGGCGATGTGGTTCGCCGTCGTGATGGTGCCGGTGCAGTTCGTCTTCGGCGACCTGCACGGCATCGGCGTGCTCAAGTACCAGCCCACCAAGCTCGCGGCCATCGAGGCGAACTGGGATCGGACCGCGAACATGCCGCTCATCCTTTTCGCCATCCCGAACGAGAAGACCGAGAGCAACGAATATGAGATCGGCATCCCGAAGCTCGGCAGCTTCATCCTGACCCATTCCTTCGACGGCGTCGTACCGGGGCTCAAGGAGGTGCCGCCGCAGGATCGGCCGCCCGTTTGGCCCGTCTTCTTCTCCTTCCGCATCATGGTCGGCCTCGGCGTGCTGATGCTGGTCGTCTCGCTGTGGAGCCTCTACCTGCGCTGGAAGGGCACGCTCTTCACGGACCGGAAGTTTCTCTACGCGGCCATGCTCATGACCCCCTCGGGATTCGGGGCCGTGCTGTTCGGCTGGTTTGTGGCCGAGATCGGGCGCCAGCCATGGGTCATCTACGGCCAGCTCCGGACGGCGGATGCGGTCTCGCCCGTCACCGCGGAGGCAGTCGGGACTTCGCTGGTCGCGTTCATCGTCGTGTACGCGATCATCTTCGGCTTCGGCAGCTACTACCTGGCCAAGCTTCTCCGGCGCGGGCCCGACCCGGTCGAGACCATGCCCGGCGAGCAACTCGGCAAGATGCCCAAGCGGCCCTTCTCGGTGCCGAACGAAAGCCTCGAGGGCGCGCCGGGGCGCCGCGTCCAGCCAGCCGAATAGGGGGGCAGCGATGTTCGGTTTCGCCAACGACCTTCACGGCTATGCGTTCTGGCTCCCGCTCATCTGGGCGGGGCTGCTTGCGGTCGCGGTCATCATGTACGTGATCGCGGACGGCTTCGACCTCGGCGTGGGGATCCTGTTCAACGCCGCGCAGGAGCGGAGCTGGCGCGACCGGATGATGTTCTCGGTGGCGCCGATCTGGGACGGCAACGAGACTTGGCTGATCCTCGGCGGCGTCGGCGCCTTCTGCGTGTTTTCGGTCGCCTACGCGATCATGATGCCGGCGCTCTACATGCCCATCATCCTGATGCTGCTCGCCCTGATCTTTCGCGGCGTCGCGTTCGAGTACCGCTTCAAGGCGGAAAGCTCGCAGCGCGTCTGGGACTACGCCTTCCACTACGGCTCGCTCGTCGCGACCTTCGCGCAGGGTCTCGTGCTCGGCGCGTTCATACAGGGCTTCAAGCATTCGGGCCGCGTCTTCACGGGCGGGCAATGGGACTGGCTCACCCCCTTCAGCGTGATGACCGGCATAGGCCTCGTCTGCGGCTATGGCCTGCTCGGCGCGACCTGGTGCGTGATGAAGACCACGGGCGAACTCGAGCTCTGGGCCCGGCGAAAGGCGATCACCTCGCTCTTCGCCACGATCGTCTCCATGGGGATCGTGTCCGTGTGGGTGCCGTTCCTCGGGCTCTACATCGAGGAGCGCTGGTTTTCCTGGCCCAACATCGCCTTCCTGTGGCCGATCCCGCTCGTGACGGCTTTGGTCGCCTACCTGATCTGGAAGACGCTGCAGGAGGGCCGGCACGTCGCGCCGTTCCTGCTGACGATCGCCCTCTTCCTGCTGGGCTTTCTCGGACTGGGCGTCAGCCTCTTCCCCTACATCGTGCCGCCGGACCTGACGATCTGGCAGGCCGCGAACACGGTGGAATCGCAGATCTTCGTCCTGGTCGGCTATGCCGTCGCGGTGCCGATCACCTTCGCCTATACGGGCTATGCCTATTGGGTGTTCCGCGGCAAGGTGGCCGAAGACGTCGTGGCCGACGCCTATCACTGACCGGCTCTGCCGCGGTGCCCCGGTTCGCCTGGTTCGTGCTGATCTACCTGGTCAGCCTCGCCGCCTTCGCGGCGCTCGTCTACGGGCTGCGCGCCCTGGTGCCGCGATAGGCGTCAGGCAGGCTGGAAGCCGAGGCGCTCGTCGCGCCTCCGGATCCACTGCACGGCCGGAATCGTCAGGGCCACCATCCAGAGCTTGCCGAGGATCTGCCCTGGCAGGAAGTCGAGGCTGCCGAACGCCAGGTAGAGGAACACGGCCGAGTCGACGGCGAGCCCGACGACGCTGGAGGCCACGACGGCCGTGACGAAGCGCCGCCGCTGGAGCGGCGTATAGACGAAGAAGTCCGCGAGCTCCGACAGGAGGAAGGCGGTCGTGGAGGCGACCACGATGGCCGGCGGCGCCACCAAGGCCGACAGAACGGCGCCGATCAGGATTGCCGCGACGCCCGCGAAGAGGCCGAGCCGCCGCTGGAGGAGGTCACGCAGCACCAGCGCGAGGCCGACCATCAGCACCCCGGACGGTGCGTGGATCCCGGGCGCGACCGGTATCAGGCAAGGGCCGTTCGGCACGCAGAACGTGCCGACATGGCCGATCAGCCAGTTCGCGGCCGGGATGGTCGCGACGAAGAGCACGAACGCCGTCAGGCCTTCGGCGCGCAGACGTGTTCTGGTCATGCCCGGCATATCCATCGGCCGGTTTCAGCAAGAGTGACGTGCGACGGTCAAGCGAGGCCCGAGCGTAGCTGGTCAGCGCGCGATGCGGGTGCCCGTGATGCTCGTGTAGATGGAATCGAAGACCGGATTGAGCTGCTCGACGTTCTGGACGTCGTAGTAGTTGCTCGCATTGGAGGCACAGTCCCGGAGCAGGCTCGCATTGCCCTCGATGATCCGCGCCGTGAACACCACGATGCCGTCGCCCTTGATGGCGTCGCAGACCTGGCGCGTCCGCGCATCCATGGCGGCGACGCTGCCGTGGTTCCGGCTCTTCGTGTTCTCCCCGTCGGTCATCAGGATGATGTACTTGGTGAGGCCTTTTGCCCCGAAGGACAGCGCGTTGGTGACCGGCTCCGCGGGCGACAGCAGGTGGTAGCCCCAGACCAGCCCGATCGTGAGATTGGTCGTGCCCGACGCCGCCATCGCGTCGATCGTGGAATGGAGCGCCGTGAAGTCGGTCGTGAGCGGAACGATGGGCGCCACGACGCAGGGCGTCGTGCGGCTCGCATCGGCCCCGAACGTCGTCTTCGGGTTCCCCGAGCTCGGCGGCGTGTCGCGAACGTCGTTCGGCTGGTCGCGGTCCCAGATGCAGCCGGAGGTCGCGGGGTTGGTCGTCCAGGGCGAGGTCTGGGCGGGGTCCACCCACCAGGACGTCTTGAGCGTCCCGAGATTCACGTCCGTCTCGAACGGCACGATCCCGATGCGGATCGCGTTGCTGCCGCTCGCGCTCGACTGCATCTTGTTCAGGAAGTTGTGCGCTGCCGTCTTCAGGGTCGGGAGCTTGTTCGCCTGGTTCATGGACCCGGTGTTGTCGAGCACCAGCACGATCTCGACCTTGGTGTCGCCGAACAGGGCCTCCGACCGGCTCGCAACCGGCATGGACCTGACGCCGAGGACGTTCATCAGCGTCGTCGGCACGCCGGCCGTCGCGTCCACCCGGACGCGGTCCGACAGGAAGGTGATGTTGACGCTCAGATCGGTGATCTTGTCGGACGCGAAGGTCTTGCGCAGGAATTCGGTCGCGGCGGCGCTCGACAGGTTCGAGCCGCTCATCTGCTCGTTGTTCTTGGCCGCGAGGAGGGCGGCGCCATCGACCGCGCGCTGGAGATTCGTCTGGATGGAGGCCGCGCGCGAATAATCCAACGCCATGCCGACCGCCCCGATGAGGACCATCGCCGCGAAGGCGAACATAAGCGCGACGCTGCCCCGAGCGTCCCGACCGAAACGTCGCACGATGCTCGACATGACCGCCATCCGGAACCTGCCGGACGGTACGCCCGCAACCCTTTCGGACGGGTTGCCGCGTTCGCAGAGCTGAGTGGGGCGCGCTGCCGGGGTTAACGGTTCGTCGCCGCGCGCCACCGCGCAAACCCGTCGGCGCGGAGCTGGCAGGCCGGGCAGGTGCCGCAGCCATAGCCCCAATCGTGCCGGTGGGTCCGGTCGCCGAGGTAGCAGGTATGGGTCTCCTCGACGACGAGCCGCAGAAGCTGATCTCCGCCGAGCTCCTCCGCGAGCGCGAAGGTCGCCGCCTTGTCGCGCCACATCAGCGGCGTGTGCAGGACGAGCCGCGTCTCGAGGCCCAGATTGAGGGCGACCTGCATGGCCTTGATCGTGTCGTCGCGGCAATCCGGATAACCGGAATAATCCGTCTCGCAGACACCGAGCACGATATGGCGACATCCGCGCCGGTAGGCGAGCGCCGCCGCGAGCCCGAGGAAGATCAGGTTGCGGCCGGGCACGAAGGTCGTCGGCAGCCCGCTTTCCGCCGTCGCGATTTCGACATCGCGCGTGAGGGCGGTGTCCGAGATGGTTCCCAGCACGTCGAGGGGCAGAAGGTGATCCGGCCCGAGCTTGCCCTCACCGATTGCGCCTGTCCGCTGCAGAAGGTCACGAATGCGCCCGCGGCATTCAAGCTCGACCGCATGGCGCTGGCCGTAATCGAACCCGACCGTCTCGACCTCGGCGAAGCGCTGCAGCGCCCAGGCCAGGCAGGTCGTCGAGTCCTGCCCGCCCGAGAACAGGACGAGGGCCCGGGTCTCGGAGAGCGTCGCGGTCACCGGCGCCTCTGCAGGCTCACGGGGGTCAGTCGAACAGGCTGGAGACGCTCGACTCGGTCGAGGTGCGGGCGATCGCCTCGCCCATGAGGGGCGCGATCGTGATGACGCGGATGTTGCCGGCGACCTTCACGGCCTCCGTCGGCTGGATCGAGTCGGTCACCACGAGCTCCTTCAGCTTGGAGTTCGCGATGCGGGACACCGCGCCGCCCGACAGGACCGCGTGGGTGATGTAGGCATAGACGTCCTTGGCGCCCTGGTTGAGCAGCGCCTCGGCTGCATTGCAGAGCGTGCCGCCCGAATCGACGATGTCGTCCACGAGGATGCAGGAGCGCCCCGCCACGTCGCCGATGATGTTCATGACCTCCGATTCGCCCGGGCGCTCGCGGCGCTTGTCCACGATCGCGAGGGGAGCGTCGATGCGCTTGGCGAGGGCGCGGGCGCGCACCACGCCGCCGACATCCGGCGAGACCACGACCTTGTCGGTGTGGTTCATCCGGTCCTTCACGTCCCGCACCATCACGGGCGCGGCGAAAAGATTGTCGGTCGGGATGTCGAAGAATCCCTGGATCTGGCCGGCATGCAGGTCGAGCGTGAGGACGCGGTCGACGCCGGAATGGGTGATGAGGTTCGCGACCAGCTTGGCCGAGATCGGCGTGCGGGCAGACGGCTTCCGGTCCTGGCGGGCATAGCCGAAATACGGGATCACGGCCGTGATGCGGCGGGCCGAGGCACGGCGGAGCGCATCCGCGATGATCAGCAGCTCCATCAAGTGGTCGTTCGTCGGATACGACGTCGACTGGAGCACGAAGACGTCCTCGCCGCGGACATTTTCGCCGATCTCGACGAAGATCTCCATGTCGGCGAAGCGCCGGACCGTGGCCCGCGCAAGCGGCACCTTCAGATACTGGGAAATCGCCTCCGCGAGCGGTCGGTTCGAGTTCCCCGCAACAAGCTTCATCGGAAGGTATTCACGCGACAGATAATGAGGAGCTGCGAAGAGCAGCCATCGACGCCGCGCTCTTAGCAGCGTCACGTCACCGTCACAACAAGAAGAGTTCGCACCTGCAACATAGGTCGGCGCCGGGCGATGGCGGCAAAGGGGCGCTTTCCCGGGTCTGTACGCCCGCCTACATCAGGCGCGATGAGTCGTGTCGCTGCCAACGACGTTCCCCCGGATATTCTCGACGATGAGCGGGACCAGGAGGAGCTTGCCCCCGAGGCCGGATCCGGGATCGAGTTCGATTTCGAGGCGACGCCTGCCTCGCTCGAGGCCGGCGCTGCGGTCATCCGCCGCTTCTGGGCGACGCTCCCGGCAACCCCGGGCGTCTACCGGATGATCGATGCCAAGGGCGACGTGCTCTATGTCGGCAAGGCGAAGAGCCTGAAGGCCCGGGTCGGCTCCTATGTCCGCGGCCAGGGGCACTCGAACCGCATCGCCCGGATGATCGCCGAGACGGCCTCGATGGAGTTCGTCACGACGGCCACCGAGACGGAGGCGCTGCTGCTCGAGGCGAACCTCATCAAGCAGCTCAGGCCGCGCTACAACGTCGTCCTCCGGGACGACAAGTCGCTGCCCTACATCCTGCTCACGGCGGATTCCGAGGCCCCGCAGGTCGTCAAGCACCGCGGCGCCCGCAACCGGAAGGGCTTCTATTTCGGGCCCTTCGCGAGCGTCTGGGCGGTGAACCGCACGATCAATGCGCTCCAGCGCGCCTTCCTGCTGCGCTCCTGCTCGGATTCCTACTACGAGAACCGGACCCGACCCTGCCTCCTGTTCCAGATCAAGCGCTGCTCGGGCCCATGCACGGGCGAGATCGATCTGGCAGAATACGGGACGCTCGCCGAGGAAGCCCGCGCCTTCCTGTCCGGGCGCTCAAGCGCCGTGAAGGAGCGGCTCGCGGCCGAGATGAACCATGCCGCAGAGGAGCTCGAATTCGAGCGCGCGGCCCGGTACCGCGACCGCCTCGCGGCCCTCTCGGCGGTGCAGTCCACGCAGGGCATCAACACCCAGAATACGGAAGAGGCCGACATCATCGCCATCGATGAGCAGGCCGGGCAGTTCTGCGTGGAGGTCTTCTTCTTCCGCAACCACCAGAACTGGGGCAACCGCGCCTACTTCCCGAGGGCGGACAAGACCGTCTCGCATGGCGAGGTGCTCGCCTCCTTCGTGGCGCAGTTCTACGACGACAAGCCTCCGCCGCGGCTCATTCTCCTGTCGGAGGAGGTCGAAGAGTGCGCCTTGCTCGCCGCGGCCCTCACCGTGAAGGCGGGCCGCAAGGTCGAGATTTCCGTTCCCAAGCGGGGCGAGCGGCGGCAACTCGTCGACGGAGCCCTCCGCAACGCCAAGGAGGCGCTCGGGCGCCGCCTCGCCGAAACGTCGAGCCAGGCCAAGCTCCTGGGCTCTCTCGCAGCGGCGTTCGGCCTGCCCCACCCGCCGCGCCGGATCGAGGTCTACGACAATTCCCACATCATGGGCACGAACGCGGTCGGCGCGATGATCGTCGCCGGGCCGGCCGGGCTGATGAAGACGCATTACCGAACCTTCAACATGAAGTCGGAGGAACTCACCCCCGGCGATGATTTCGGCATGATGCGCGAGATGCTGCGGCGTCGCTTTGCCCGGCTGGTGAAGGAGAACCCGCGGCTCAATCCTCCCCCCGCAGCGGATCCTACCGGTCCCGAGGGGAGAGCAGGCGCGGCGGACGGGGAGACCTCGGTATTCCCGACCTTGCTCGGGAACGGCGCTGGCTCGCCTCCCCCGCCGGAGGGATCTGCCGCCGCGCCCGAGCCGTCGGACCCCGACGCCTTCCCGGCCTGGCCGGACCTCGTCCTGATCGATGGCGGCAAGGGCCAGCTCGAAGCGGCCCGGTCGGCGCTCGAGGAGGTCGGCGCGACGGGCGTCGCGCTGGTCGGCGTCGCGAAAGGCCGCGACCGGGACGCGGGCCGCGAGACCTTCTTCATTCCCGGCCGGGAGCCGATCCGGCTGCCGCCGCGGGATCCGGCCCTCTACTTCGTGCAGCGCCTCAGGGACGAGGCGCACCGCTTTGCGATCGGCGCACACCGGGCGAAGCGCAAGCGCGAAATGACCAAGAGCCCGCTGGACGAGATCCCGGGCATCGGCCCCGCCCGCAAGCGGGCCCTGCTCCACCATTTCGGGACCATGAAGGCCATCCAGCGGGCAGCGCTCGACGACCTGATGCGGGCCCCGGGCGTCAATGCCGCGACGGCCCGCACGGTCTATGATTTTTTCCGAGGTGGCGGGGGATGATGAAGCTCATGGACGGCCCCATGTTGACGCTGTCCCTCCCCGCATGCTTCCTCGAACCATGACCCTGGCTTCGCCGATGCGACGATCCCCGGCGCTGACCCTCCCGAACGTCCTGACCTATGCGCGGGTGGCGGCCGTCCCGGTCGTCGCGGGTCTCCTGTTCTGGCCGGAGGATTTCTGGTCCCGGTGGATCGCCCTGTCCTTCTACGTCGCGGCCGCGATCACGGATTATTTCGACGGCTACTTCGCGCGCGCCTATGCGCAGCAATCGGTGCTGGGCCGCATGCTCGACCCGATCGCGGACAAGCTGCTGGTGGCCGCTTGTCTGCTGATGCTGACGAACGACCATTCCATCCAGGGCGTGCACCTCTGGGCCGCGATCGTCATCCTGTGCCGGGAGGTTCTCGTCTCGGGCCTTCGCGAGTATCTGGCCGAGCTCAAGGTCGGCATGCCGGTCTCTCGCGTCGCGAAATGGAAGACGGCCTTCCAGCTCGTCGCGATCGGGTTCCTGATCGCAGGCCCTGCCGGGGAGGCGATCCTGCCCGGCACGATCACGATCGGGCTTACCCTCCTGTGGCTTGCGGCCGCGCTGACGATCTACACGGGATGGGACTACCTGAAGACCAGCATCGAGCATGCGATGAACGGGTCGTCCTAGGATGAAGCTCGTCTATTTCGCCTGGGTGCGCGAGCGCATCGGCCAGGCCGAGGAGAATGTCGCGCTGCCGGCCGGGATCGCGACCGTCGCGGATCTCGTCGCCTGGCTCAAGACCCGCGGCGAGGGCTACGCCCACGCCTTCGAGAACGAGCGCGTGATCCGCGTCGCGATCGACCAGAGCCACGTCAAGCCCGAGGCGGCGATCGCGGGTGCGCGGGAGATTGCCTTCTTCCCGCCCATGACGGGCGGCTGAGCGCCCGCCGTGACACCGCGGATCGGCATCCAGCGCGAGGATTTCGATCCGGCCGCCGAACTCGACAGGCTTGCGTTCGGCAGGACCGATATCGGCGCCGTCGCGAGCTTCG
This sequence comes from Enterovirga sp. CN4-39, assembly GCF_049446235.1. Classification (NCBI taxonomy): domain Bacteria; kingdom Pseudomonadati; phylum Pseudomonadota; class Alphaproteobacteria; order Hyphomicrobiales; family Methylobacteriaceae; genus Enterovirga; species Enterovirga sp. CN4-39. The sequence continues at coordinate 161,850 of NZ_JBMSEF010000011.1, forward strand.
TCGGCCTGTGCCGGGACGAGCAGGGCCGCCTTTCCGCGCTCGAACTCGAACATTACCCGGGGATGGCCGAGGCCGAGGTCGCGCGCGTCGCCGCGGAGGCCCTCGATCGCTGGCCGCTTCTCGGCCTGACGGTGATCCACCGCTACGGCCTGATCTGGCCGGGCGAGCGCATCGTGCTGGTGGCGGCGGCCTCGTCGCACCGCGAGGCGGCGTTCGGGGCCGCCGAGTTCCTGATGGACTTCCTTAAGACCCGAGCGCCGTTCTGGAAGCGGGAGCATCTTCGCGGTGGCGAGGCGGGTGAGTGGGTGGATGCCCGTGAAGCCGACGACCGGGCCGCCTCCCGCTGGGCGATTTCCCGGGGCGCATGAACCACGTTCGGCATTTCCGCGTTCAAGTCCGACATACGTCGCAAAGGACGGCCACCATGTCCGGAGCAAAACCCATCCTCGCGGTTGCGGCTGGAATGCTTGCCCTGCTGACCTTCGCGTCAGACCCGGCCCTCGCGCAGCGCGGCGGAGGCGGTGGATCGGGCGGCCGCTCGGGCGACACCTTCGTGGACGACGCGCAGAAGAACCCGCGCTTCATCGAGCCCGGCGCGCAGAACGATCCGGCCCGGTACCGGATCGGCGCTCCCTACGAGGGATATGTCGACCGGCAGATGGCGGCCCGCGGCTACTACCATCCGGGCAGCGGCTATGCTCCGCCCCCACGGCGGGGCCGGGTCTACGTGCAGCCCTACTGAATCCCCGCTGGCGGCCCCGCCCCTGATTTCGCCGGGCTGCCATTCGCGCGGCTGCATTGCGGCAGGAGCTTTGCCGTGATTGTCTGCGCACCCTACCTACCAGGATCGACGGCGTATGACGCGGACGAGCCTCCTCTCGGGCCAAACCTTGCTTGATGTCTCCGACCGCGGGAATGCCGCCGGCACGGCGGACCCGGCCCAAATGAAATTCGGCATCGGCCAGCCCGTTCACCGCCGGGAAGATCCCGTGCTGGTTCAGGGCCAGGGCTGTTACACGGACGACATTTCGCTTCCCGGGCAGGTCTATGCCGCCTTCGTGCGCAGCCCCTACGCGCATGGCGAGGTTCGTGGGATCGACACCGAGGCTGCCCGCGAGATGCCGGGGGTACTCGGCGTGTATACGGCCGCCGATCTCGACGGCTACGGCACCTTTCCCAACGGCCTGTCCTTCAAGAACCGTGATGGTTCGCCGATGAAGAAGCCGGCGCGTGAGGCGCTCGCCCGCGACCGGGTCCGGTTCGTCGGGGACCCGATCGCCTTCGTGGTCGCCGAGACCCAGATGGAGGCGCGGGAAGCCGCCGAGGCCGTCGCGCTCGACATCGAGCCACTCCCGGCCGCGATCACGGCCGAGGAGGCGGTGGCCGAAGGCGCGTCCGTCCTGTTCGAGGACGTGCCCGGTAACGTCTTTTTCGACTATCACTACGGCAATGCGGACGCCGTCTCGCAAGCCTTCACGGGGGCGGCTCACGTCACGAAGCTGAAGCTCGCCAGCCACCGCCTCGTGGTCAACCCGATGGAGCCTCGCGCGGCCCTCGGGGAGTACGAGCCGGAGAGCGGGCGCTACACGCTGCACATGGGCAGCCAGGGCGCCTTCCCGATGCGGGCCGGGGTCGCGGCCGCCATGAACCAGCCGGTCGAGAAGATCCGCATCCTCACGCCCAATGTCGGCGGCTCGTTCGGCATGAAGTCGAGCCCCTTCCCGGAATATGTCTGCCTTCTCCATGCCGCGAAGGCGCTCGGCCGCCCGGTCAAGTGGACGGACCAGCGCTCGGAGAGCTTCCTGTCGGACCACCATGGCCGCGGGCTCGAGGTCGAAGCGGAACTCGCCCTCGACGCGGAGGGCCGCTTCCTCGGCGTCCGGATCGAGGGCCTGGCCGATTTCGGCGGCTATCTCACGCCGGTCGCGCCGCTCTTCTCCTCCATCAACATCGCCAAGAACGTCGCCTCGGTCTATCGGACGCCGCAGATCCAGGTCGACATCCGCTGCGCCTTCACGAACGCCGTGCCGGTGAGCGCCTACCGGGGCGCCGGGCGGCCGGAAGGCAACTACATCATGGAACGGCTGATCGAGGCCGCCGCCACCGAGATGGGACGCGACGCGGTGGAGCTGCGCCGGCTCAACCACATCCGGCCGGACGATATCCCATACGAGACGCCTGTCGAGACCACCTACGATTCCGGCGAGTTCACGGCGCTGCTCGACAGGACTCTCGAGGCGGCGGATTGGAACGGTTTCCCGGCCCGGGAGGCCGAGAGCCGGGCGCGCGGCAAGCTGCGTGGGCGCGGCATCGGGCAGTACCTGGAGGTGACCGCGCCGCCCACCAACGAAATGGGCGGCATCCGCTTCGAGCCGGATGGCGACGTCACCATCATCACGGGCACGCTCGATTACGGCCAGGGGCACTGGACGCCCTTCGCCCAGGTCCTCTCCTCGAAGCTGGGCATCCCGTTCGACCGCATCCGCCTGCTCCAGGGCGATTCCGACCAGCTCATCGCGGGGGGCGGCACCGGCGGGTCCAAGTCCCTGATGGCGAGCGGCGCCGCGATCCTGGAAGCCGCCGACAAGGTGATCGAGATCGGACGCGAGATCGCGGCCGAGATGCTGGAAGCCGGGAAGACGGATATCGAGTTCGCGGACGGCCGCTTCACGGTGGTCGGGACGGACCGCGGCATCGGCATCATGGAGATCGCGCACAGGCTGCGCGAAGGCGTGAGCCTGCCGGAGGCGACCCCGCGGTCGCTCGACGTCAAGCACGTCCACGCGAGCTCGCCCTCCGCCTACCCCAATGGCTGCCACATCGCGGAGGTCGAGATCGATCCCGAGACCGGTGTCACGGAGGTCGTCCGCTACACGATGGTCAACGATTTCGGGACGATCGTGAACCCGATGCTGGTCGAGGGGCAGGCGCATGGCGGCGTCCTGCAGGGCATCGGCCAGGCGCTGCTCGAGCGGACGGCCTACGATCCGGAAGGCCAGCTCGTCTCGGGCTCCTTCATGGATTACGCGATGCCGCGCGCCCATGACGCGCCGCCCTTCGCGCCCTTCATGAGCCGGCCGGTTCCCGCCACCACGAACCCGCTCGGGGCCAAGGGCTGCGGCGAGGCCGGCGTGGCGGGCGCGCTCCCGTCGGTCATGAACGCGATCGTGGATGCCCTCCGCGACTACGGCGTCCGGCATGTCGACATGCCGGCGACGCCCGACCGCATCTGGCGCGCCATCCGGGAGGCGAAGCCGCGGGCAGCCTGACGCGCCATGGCGCCTGCCTTCTGGCGCGATTACCGGTGGGGCTTCGGGCGGGCGCTCGCCCTGCCGGCCTGGATCGTCGGCGTGTCGCTCCTGGGCGTCGGCAGCCTGGCGCGCGACGCGGGCCACCCGCTCGGCGCGGCCGTCTTCTCCACCATCGTGATCTGGGCCGCACCGGCCCAGCTCATCTTCTACGGGACCCTGGCCAGCGGCGGCCTGCTCCTCGCGGCCGCGCTCGCGGTGGGGCTTTCGGCCATCCGGCTGCTGCCGATGACGCTCTCCATCTGGCCCTATCTCCGCAAGCCCGGGCAGCCCCTCTGGCTGCAGCTCCTGATGGCCCATTTCGTCGCTGCGACGAGCTGGATCGACGCGTTGCGCCACCTCCCCGGCATGGAGCCCGAGCGGCGCGTTCCGTACTATCTCGGCTTCGCGAGCGCCTGCATGACCGTCAGCACCAGCATGACGGCTGTGGGCTACCTGCTGGTCGGCGCGCTGCCCGGCCCGCTCGCGGCCGGGCTCCTCTGTCTCACGCCGCTCTATTTCATGATCTCCCTGGTCGGTTCCGCCCGGGGCGCGACCGACTGGCTGGCGATCGGCTTCGGCGTCGGCCTCGTTCCCGTCGCTCAGCGCATCGTCGGCAAGGACTACGATCTTCTCGTGACCGGGCTGGTCGGCGGGACGGCCGCGTATCTCCTGGGACGCATCCTGCCGCGGCGGATCGCGTGACCGAGGCGCTCTGGCCCTACTTCGCGATCCTCCTCGCCGGCGTCCTGCCGAACGAGGCTTTCCGGGTTGCGGCCGTGTTCCTGTCGCGCGGCCTCAACGAGAACTCGGAATTCTTCCGCCTGATCCGGGTGGTGGCGACGACGCTCCTGGCCGGGGTCGTCGCGCGCCTGATCTATTCGCCTGCCCCCGCGCTCGAGCAGGTTCCGCTCCTGCTCCGGGGGGCTGCGGTCGTGGTCGGGATCGCGGGCTTCTTCGTCCTGCGCCGCTCGCTCGCCCTCGGCATCGGCACGGGCCTGGCATTCTTCGTCGTGGTCGCCTGGCTCTACGGCCGGAGCTGAAGAAGGCTCAGAGGCCCCAATAAGGCGAGACGCCGTAGTAGTCGTGCAGGCGCCGCTCGTGCTCGCGGTCATTCCACTCGTAGTCGCCCTCGCGGTAGAAGTCGGGCGCGCCCTTGAGGGTCTCGGGGGAGATGTCCGTCTTGTAGCCGCCGAGATCGGTGTCGTAGTCGAGCTTGCTCCACGGGATCGTGTAGGTGTCCTCCGCCAGACCGAAGAAGCCCCCGAAGGACATCACCGCATAGGCGACCTGGCCCGACATCTTGTCGATCATCAGGCGCTTGATCGTGCCGATATGGCTGTTGTCGGCCCCGTAGACGGCCGTTCCCTCGACGCGATCGCTCTCGATCAGGGATTTGGGCGAGGTCTGCGCCTGTCCCGTGCCCGAACCCGTCGTGCCCGCATAGGTACTCTGGGCCATGATCTCGCCTCCGTGAGAATCGTTCCGGGAACCAACGTGCGCTCTCGGACTAGGTTTCGGGCTCCGGCCGTTACGCAACCCACCTCGATGCCCATATTCTCTCCATGGCTACCCGCGCGGCAGATCTCCTGACGCTTACGCCTCAGGGGCTCTACTGCCCGGCAGGCGACTTCCATGTCGATCCGACGCGGCCGGTGCCGCGAGCGCTGGTCACGCATGGCCATTCCGACCACGCCCGCTCGGGCCACGGCCATGTCCTCGCGACGGCTGAAACCCTCGCCATCATGGCCGTCCGCTACGGCGAGGATTTCGCGGCCGGCACGCAGGAGGCGGTGCTCGGCGAAGTGATGCGGATCGGGGACGTCACCGTCACCTTCGTGCCGGCCGGGCACGTGCTCGGGTCGGCGCAGATCGTGATCGAGCAGGGCAAGTGCCGTCTCGTCGTGTCCGGCGACTACAAGCGCGGGCGCGACCCGACCTGCCTGCCCTACGAGCCCGTCCGCTGCGACGTGTTCATCACGGAGGCGACATTCGGGCTGCCGGTGTTCCGCCACCCGGATGCCCGCGAGGAGACGGACAAGCTGATCGAATCCGCCCGGCTCTTCCCGGAGCGAACCCACATCGTCGGGGCGTACGCCCTCGGCAAGGCGCAGCGCGTGATGGCCCTGCTCCGGGAGGCCGGTTACGATCGGCCGATCTACCTGCACGGCGCGATGGAGCGCCTCACTGCGTTCTACAAGGAACATGGGATCCCGCTCGGCGAGACGCCGCGGGTCCTGCCGGAGCAGCGGGCCAAGCTGGCCGGCGAGATCGTCATCTGCCCGCCGTCAGCCATCCAGGAAATCTGGGCGCGCAAGTTCCCGGACCCCGTCGCGGCCTTCGCGTCCGGTTGGATGCGTGTGCGCGCCCGCGCTCGCCAGAAGGGCGTGGAACTGCCGCTCGTGATCTCCGACCATTGCGACTGGGACGATCTCTGCCGCTCGATCCTGGAGACCGGCGCGGAGGAGGTCTGGGTCACGCATGGCCAGGAGGATGCGCTGGTCCATTGGTGCCTGTCCCAGGGCATCAAGGCGCGCCCGCTCCACCTCCTCGGCTATGGTGACGAGGAGGGCGACTTGCAGACGGATGGGCTGCCCGAGCCCGCCGCCGAAGTGCCCTCCCCCTCGTGGGGAGGGCCGAGCCGAAGCGAAGCGGAGGGCCGGGGTGGGGGGCGGGACGAGATCGCGCGTGATCCTCATCCCCTGCCCCAGATTGGCCCATCCGGAACGCGGACGAAAGGCGGCACGCCCCCCACCCCTGGCCCCTCCCCACGAGGGGGAGGGGAACCATGAACCGCTTCGCGCAGCTGATCGACCGGATCGGCTATGAGCCGCGCCGGAACGCCAAGATCCGGCTCATGGCCGATTACTTCCGCCACACACCCGACCCGGAGCGCGGCTTTGCGCTCGCCGCGCTCACGGGGGCGCTGTCCTTCCGGCATGCGAAGCCGAACCTGATCCGCGGCCTCATGGCGGAGCGATCCGATCCCGTCCTGTTCGGGCTGTCCTGGGACTATGTCGGCGACCTCTCGGAGACGGTCGCCCTGATGTGGCGGGCACCCCAGTCCTCTCCCTTGATGGGGAGGCCGAGCCGGAGCGCAGCGGAGGACCCCGGTGTGGAGCCGGACCAGGATTTTTCCGCCTTGATGCCGTCCGGGGCGGGCTCCCCGCCCGGCTCGGCTTTGCCCTCGATCGGCCACAACAATCCGCCCGAGCCGCTCGACGCGTCCGGCGAGCCGATCGCCCCGGAAGGCCCTCTCCCGCATGTCCCGCCGCTTTCGGAGGTCGTGGAGGGCCTCGCGACGGCGGGAAAGTCCGAGCTGCCGCGCCTGATCGCGACCTGGCTCGACGCACTCGACGAGACCGGCCGATGGGCCCTGCTGAAGCTGATCACGAGCGAGCTGCGGATCGGGGTCTCCGCACGCTTGGCGAAAACCGCCGTCGCGAGCCTCGGGGAACTGGACCCGGACGAGATCGAGCATGTCTGGCATGGACTCGAGCCGCCCTATGAGGAGCTCTTCGCCTGGGTGGAAGGGCGTGGGCCACGGCCGGAAAGCGTGAACCCGGCGCCGTTCCGGCCACCGATGCTCGCGCACCCCTTGGAGGAGGAGGACTTCGGCAAGCTCGATGCCGCCGACTTCATGGCCGAGTGGAAATGGGACGGCATCCGGCTGCAGGCGGTCGCGGGCCGCGACGCCCATGGCCGGCTGGTCCGTCGCATCTATTCCCGCACGGGGGAGGACGTGTCCGGTGCCTTTCCGGATCTCGTCGAGGCGCTGGATTTCGAGGCGACCCTCGATGGCGAATTGCTGATCCTGCGCGAGGGCCGGGTGCAGAGCTTCAACGTCCTCCAGCAGCGGCTGAACCGGAAGGTCGTCACGCCCAAGATGCTGGTCGAGTATCCGGCGCATCTGCGCTGCTACGACATTCTCGCGGAGGGCGACGAGGATCTCCGCCACCTTCCCTTCGCCGAACGCCGGCAGCGGCTGGAGGCCTTCCTGGCATGGATGGACGAGCCCCGGATCGATGTCTCGCCGCTGGTGCGGTTCTCGAACTGGGACGAACTCGCGGCCGCGCGCGCCGACCCGGCAAGCGCCGGAGCCGGCCTCGACGCGGATGCGATCGAGGGCTGCATGCTGAAGCGGGCGGATTCGCCGTACCTACCGGGCCGCCCCAAGGGGCCCTGGTGGAAGTGGAAGCGGGACCCGTTCCTGGTGGACGCCGTGATGATGTATGCGCAGCGCGGGCACGGAAAGCGCTCCTCCTACTATTCGGACTACACATTCGGCGTCTGGCGCGAGGGTCCCGGCGGCGATGAACTGGTGCCGGTCGGCAAGGCGTATTCCGGCTTCACGGACCAGGAGCTGCTCAAGCTCGACCGCTTCGTGCGCAACAACACCGTGAACCGGTTCGGCCCCGTGCGGGAGGTGACCTACGGGCCGGACAAGGGATTGGTGCTCGAAGTCGCCTTCGAGGGGCTGCAGCGCTCAACCCGGCACAAGTCCGGAGTGGCGATGCGCTTTCCGCGCATCAACCGGATCCGCTGGGACAAGCCCGCCGGGGAGGCCGACCGCATCGAGTTCCTGGAGCGCATCCTCCAGAAGGGCGAGACGGAGCTCCACCCGCTGAAGAAGGCAGGCTGAATGCGCGTCGAGACGATCTTCGCCGGACCGGTCGAGCGCCAGGCGACGGGGCGTCTCGAGGTGAACACGCGTGGGCCGGGCTTCACCGAGATCACGGATGCCGTCCGGCGCTTCGTCTCGGACAGCGGGATCGCCAACGGCACCGCCGTGCTGCTGTGCCGGCACACCTCGGCCTCGCTGACCATCCAGGAGAATGCCGACCCGGATGTCCGGACCGACCTGATGGCGGCACTCGGCAGGCTGGCGCCGCGCAACCTGCCCTATGTCCACGACACCGAAGGTCCGGACGACATGCCGGCTCACATCCGCACGATGCTGAGCGACGTCTCCCTCGTGGTTCCGATCATCGGCGGGCGGCTCGCGCTCGGGACGTGGCAGGGTATCTACCTCGTCGAGCACCGCGATCGGCCGCACCGGCGCGAGATCGTCGTCAACCTTACCGGTGCGTGAACGGAGCCCGCACAGAACTGGACAGTTGTGGGTTGTCTGACGAAAGTCTAAGCTCTTGTGATCATAACGGAGGAATGAGGCCGTAGATTGGCCGCATTCCGGGAGGCCGCCCGCTGTCTTCGACGAAACTGATCATTGCTGACGATCATCCGCTCTTCCGGGGCGCGCTCCGCGGTGCGATCGAGGCCTTCATGCCGGGTTGCGTAGTGCGGGAGGCAAGCGGGCTCGACGAGCTGAGCGCGCTGCTGGCCCAGGAGCGGGATGTCGATCTCCTGCTGCTCGACCTTGCGATGCCGGGCGCACAGGGCTTCTCGGGCCTGATCTATCTCCGGGCCCAGTTCCCCGAAGTCCCGGTCGTGGTGGTTTCCGCGAGCGAGGAGCCGGTCGTGATCCGACGCGCCATCGAATTCGGCGCCTCGGGCTTCATCCCGAAATCGCTGGAGACCGACGGCATCGGGAACGCCATCCGCACGGTCCTGTCCGGCGACATCTGGGCGCCCCCGGATGTCGACCTCGACACCGCCGAGGACCGGGAATTGGTGGATCTCGTCCGGCGGATCGGCCGGCTGACGCCGCAGCAGATGCGCGTTCTGATGATGCTGTCCGAAGGCTTGCTGAACAAGCAGATCGCCTACGAGCTCAACGTGTCAGAGGCGACCGTGAAGGCCCATGTCTCCGCCATCCTGCAGAAGCTCGGCGTCGACAGCCGTACCCAGGCGGTGATCGCGGCCTCCAAGATCGGCGCGACGGCTCGGCCGTTGGCCGGGGTCGAGTAGCCGCTCAGCGCGTCCGGCTGATGGAAACGGACCGGCGTCCGCGGCGCGACCATTTCTTGCCCCGGCGCGTGGCCGAGGTCGCCTGCTGGTCGCTGGCCTGGGCCTCTGCCGTCTCGGCATTCGTCTGGAGTTCGTTCAGCCTCTGGGACTGGCTCTGCAGGTTGCGATCGGCATCGCCGAGATCGCGCTTGACGTTCTGCAGGTTGCGCTGTGCAGCCGCGAGTTCGTTCTGCACATCCGTCCTCGTCTGGCTCACGCGCGCGAGCTCCTCCCGGGTCGCCCCGACCTTTGCCTGAAGGTCGGCGAGCGCGCCGGATGCCTCCACCTGCCGGGCGAGATCGGTCGTGAGCTGCTCGTTCTTGGCCGTGAGATCGGCGATCTGCAGCCGCTGCGTCTTTTGGACGGACGTGGCCGAGACGGATGACAGGGCGAACAGCACCCACCCCAGGGCGGCGAGCGCGGCGAGAATGAGGGCCGGAGGTCGCGTCAGCTCTGCCTTGATATCAACCGCCATTAAACACCCAAGTCGGCCACGGCCTCGCGGCCAGCCGAGACTGTATGCAAATCGAACCGACGACGTCCGGGAACGCTACTCTCTTGTGCACACATTGTGATCTGAGGATGGCGAAAATTCCTGAACCGGAAGGCGTTTCAGCTGTGTATGCGGCGCCCTCTGTTGCGAGGAAAGTAGAAGGATGACCAGCATCGTGAAGCGAAAGCTGCGCGAGACGTGGCGAGTGGCGGTAGGGAGGAGGCTCGACGAGGCCGACCCCGCCCTGCGGAAGCCCGGTCTGGCCGCTTTCGATCAGGCGGTCGCGGCCGGGCAGGGAGAGGCAGAGGCGGCGTGGGCGGTCCTGTCAGAGCACGGCCTCCTCTGGCATGTCGATGCGCCCGGCTTCTCCGCCGCGACGCCGCAGCCCGCCGCAGCCGAGAACCCTCACGAGGTGCCGCGCGTCTAGGTAGGGTCAGGCTGCACTCGCTCGCGGGAGCTCGCGCGGGACGGCCTCGTCGGACGGCAGGACGCCGGCGTCCGGCCTCCTGCGCGCCGCATCCAGGCAGTAGCGGAGCGCGTCGCTGAGGCGGCTGGCGCAGGCACTGGAGCGGGATGCCGCGCAGAGCTTTTCCGCCTCATCGTCCGCAATCCCCCACGCAGCCACGAGGATCTGGGCGTCCGGAAAGCGGCGCCGCAGGCGCCGGACGGCGAACCGGACATGGACGGGCGCCGTCGTGTCGAGGAACGACAGGCAGATCAGCCGAACCTCGGACGGATCGAGGGGCAGCGGCCGGTTCGAGGCCAGGAGCTCGGCTCCCTCCACACGTGCACCGAGGCCATGCTTGGCGAGGAGCTGGGCCAGCATCTGGGCTCCGGCGCGATCGAGCTGGTTGCGGCCGGCGACGCAGAGAACCGTGGCGGCCCCGCGCCAATCCGGTGCGAGATCATCCTCCGCCAGGGTCGGCAGCGTGTCGGTCCGCTCGTCCGCCCGCTCCAACGTCTCGTCGAGGTCGGCGTCGCCGTCGGCGCGCTTAGTGCCCGCCTTCTCTGCCTCCGCTTGCGGCGCCTCCGGCCTCGGTACGACATCCTGGTAGTCGGACAATTCGTCGACGAGGTCGGACACGGTCTCCTCGACCCGCGACAGGGCGGCGCCGTCCAGCACGCCGCGGCCGGCGTCGAGCTGCGCCAGCGCGAGGCCCTTGAGGGCGATCTCGTCGTAGTAGGTCGTCAGGGAATGGTCGCGGAGAAAGGCTTCCGCCTGCTCGAAGCCCTCTCCCGCATCGCCCGCGAGCATCCGCTGGTAGAAGATCTCAGCCTCGGTCAGGGGTGGCCGATCCCCGAGCATGACCTCGAGGAATTCGAGCTGCTCCACATGACGGCCAAGGACCACCAGGCACACGGTCAGCGGCGTCGCGAGAAGCAGCCCGACCCCGCCCCAGAGCCACGTCCAGAACGTCACCGAAACGATGACGGCGATCGGGGAGAGCCCCGTCGAATGCCCGTAGAGGAGGGGCTCGATCACCTGGGCTACCAGGAACTCGACCACGAGGAAGAAGCCGGCCGTCATCAGGAGCATCGACCAGCCTGGATCGACCGCGGCGCCGAGAAGAAGCGGGAAGCCGGCCGCGATCACCACGCCGACATACGGGATGAAGCGCGAGATCGCCGCGAGGATGCCCCAGAGAACCGGGCTCGGGATGCCGATCAGCCACAGGCCGAGCCCGACCACGACGCCGAAACAGGCATTCAGCGTGACCTGAGTGAGAAAGAAGCGGCTGAGACGCACGGCCGCGTCGTTCATCGCCGCCGTCGTGCGCTGGAGATCGTGCGAGCCGGCAAGGCGTATCAGGCGGTTCCGCAGGTCGTTCCGCTGCAGGAGGATGAACACGACGAAAATCGCCACGAGGCCCGTGGTCGCGAGCGGATGGAGCAGCGGCGAGATGAAGTTGGAGATCGTCTGGATCGGGCTGCCCCCCGTATCCACCACCTCGACCCGGACGGGGCGCTCCGGCGGCGCGTGATCCAGGACGGCTGGGGCGTCGCCGGCCTTCGGGCGAGGCGGAAGCTTGATCTCGTCCGTCAGGTCCTGGAGCAGCTCCGCAACCCGCCCGACCGGCCCGTGGCCCCCGGCCGTGTCCTTGAAGGCCGTGATCTTGTCGCGGATCGTCCATTGATAGCGCGGCAGGTCGCCGGCGAGCTGGGTCAGCTGCGAGACCAGGACGGCCGCAACCGACAGGAGCGCCGCAAAGGCGAGAACCACGACGATCGCGACGGAGCTTCGGCGGCCCATGCCCCAGTCCTGGAGAAGCCGGACGGGGCTCGCGAGCACGAAGCTGAGCAGGATGGCGCCCGCGATGGGGATGAAGACCTCGCGGCCGAAATACAGTGCGGCCACGACGCCGAGAGCGACCAATGCGATGTTGCCGTTCAGCGGAGGGGCGCTCGCCTCCACCTGTCCGCGGCGTCCGGACGAGTAGCCATTGGCCATATCTGGGCGGGCCCTCCAAAGCCCGACACCCAGAACGTTGGGGGGCCTGGAACGATCCCATCGGCGGTTAGGAGGGTTGCCGAAGCCTGACCGTCCCGCACCGCTTGCCCTCGCCGCCCGCTTCCCTACAGTTGGACGGCCGCGATCTGTGTATCTGAAAATTTAGCGGATCAAAAAAGTGAAATCAGGTCTGGCGCGAGTGCAGTGGTTGCGCGTTATGTTCTCCGCGCCAGTACGAACCCGAGCCAAGGAGCTGTTCATGACTCTCTCGCGCCTCGTTCGCATCTCGGCGGCAGCCCTGGCCGGCCTGGTTCTCGGCGCCGGCGCCGGTGCGGCCCAGACGACACTACTGAACGTGTCCTACGACCCGACCCGTGAACTCTACCGCGAGGTCAATGCGGCCTTCACGAAGAGCTGGACGGAGAAGACCGGCGAGCGGCTGACGATCCGGGCGTCCCATGGCGGCTCGGGCGCGCAGGCCCGCAGCGTCATCGATGGGCTCGATGCCGACGTCGTCACCCTGGCGCTCGCGCCTGATATCGACGCCATCGCGGCCCAGTCGGGCAAGATCCCGGCCGATTGGCAGAAGCGGCTGCCGAACAACTCCTCGCCCTACACGTCCACGATCGTGTTCCTGGTCCGGAAAGGTAACCCGAAGGGGATCAAGGATTGGGACGACCTCGTGAAGCCCGGGATCCAGGTCATCACCCCGAACCCGAAGACCAGCGGCGGGGCGCGCTGGAACTACCTCGCCGCCTGGGGCTGGGCGCTCGAGAAGTGGCAGAACGAGGACAAGGCGCGGGAGTTCGTGGCCGCCATCTACAAGAACGCCCCGGTGCTGGACACGGGAGCGCGCGGCTCTACGATCAGCTTCGCGCAGCGGGGCCTCGGCGACGTGCTGATAGCGTGGGAGAACGACGCGTTCCTCGCCTTCGACGAGTTCGGGAAGGACAAGTTCGAGATCGTGGCGCCCTCCCTGTCCATCGTGGCGGAGCCACCTGTCGCGCTCGTCGACGGAAATGTCGACAAGAAGGGCACCCGCAAGGTCGCGGAGGCGTATCTCGAATTCCTCTACTCGCCTGAGGCGCAGGCCATCATCGGCAAGTACCATTATCGGCCCTCCAAGCCGGAATTCGGCCGCAAGGAGGATCTCGATCGGCTGCCGCAGGTGAGGACGTTCCGCCTGGAAGAGGTGTTCGGCAGCTGGAAGGACGCCCAGGCGAAGCACTTCGGGGCGGGCGGCATCTACGACGGCTTCGCCAAAGCGGGCCGGTGACCGCATGGGGCAGGTGCTGACCGGGCTGAGACTGAAGCAGCCGAGCGCGCTTCCGGGCTTCGGCCTGTCGCTCGGCTACACCCTTACGTACCTGTCCGTGATCGTCCTGATCCCGCTGGCGGCGCTGATCTACCGTGCCGCGGGTATCGGACTGTCCGGCTTCGCCGACGTTCTGGCCGATCCCCGGGTTCAGGCCGCCCTCCGGACGTCCTTCGGGATCGCCTTCGCGGCGGCCTTCACGGCTTCCCTGTTCGGGCTTCTGGTGGCCTGGGTGCTGACCCGGTACCGCTTTCCGGCGCGGCGTCTGGTCGATGCCGCCGTGGACCTGCCCTTCGCGCTTCCCACCGCGGTCGCGGGCATCGCGCTGGCCGCCCTTTACGCGCCGAACGGCTGGATCGGCTCCCTTCTCGAGCCGCTCGGCCTCAAGGTCGCCTTCACGCCGCTCGGGATCTTTGTCGCGCTCGTCTTCGTGGCGCTGCCCTTTGCTGTCAGGACGGTCCAGCCGCTTATCGGGGAGATCGACCGGGAACTGGAGGAGGCCGCCGCGACGCTCGGGGCGAGCCGGCTGGTGACTGTGTTCAGGGTGGTGTTGCCGCCACTCATTCCGGGCATGCTCACCGGGTTCGTGCTGGCCTTCGCGCGCGCCGTCGGCGAGTACGGCTCGGTGATCTTCGTGGCGGGCAACCTTCCCTACGTGTCGGAGATCGCGCCGCTTCTCGTGGTCATCAAGCTCGAGGAGTACGACTATAAGGGCGCCACCGCGATCGCGAGCATCATGCTGGCGATCTCCTTCGTGAGCCTGCTGCTGATCAATCTTCTCGAAGCCTATGCGCGGCGGCGCCTCGGCCATGCCTGACCGCCTTCCGGATCCCGCCGGCCCGATCGGCAGCATCACGAGCGAGCCGCTCTGGGTGCGGCGCGTGCTGATCGGCATCGCCCTGGCGTTCCTCGGCCTGTTCCTCCTCGTGCCGCTGGTCACCGTCTTCGTCGAGGCCTTCCGTGGCGGCTGGGCGGCCTACCGGGAGGCGTTCGACGATCCGGACGCCCGTGCCGCGATCCTGCTGACGCTGACCGTGGCGGCCATCGCCGTGCCCCTGAACCTCATCTTCGGGCTCGCGGCCGCATGGGCCGTCGCCAAGTTCGAGTTTCGCGGCAAGAGCCTCCTGGTGACGCTGATCGACCTGCCGTTCTCGGTCTCGCCGGTCGTTGCCGGTCTCGTCTTCGTGCTGCTGTTCGGCGCGCAGGGGCTCGTCGGGCCCTGGCTCCGCGAGCACGGGATCCAGATCATCTTCGCGCTGCCCGGGATCGTGCTCGCGACCGTGTTCGTCACCTTCCCGTTCATCGCCCGGGAGCTCATCCCCCTGATGCAGGACCAGGGCCGGGCGGACGAGGAGGCGGCGACGACGCTCGGCGCGTCGGGGTTGCGGACCTTCTGGTCGGTGACGCTGCCCAACGTGAAATGGGCGCTGCTCTACGGCGTCCTGCTCTGCAATGCGCGCGCGATGGGCGAGTTCGGCGCCGTGGCGGTCGTGTCGGGCCACATCAGGGGCCAGACCAACACCATGCCGCTGCATGTCGAGATCCTCTACAACGAGTACAATCTGGTCGGCGCCTTCGCGATGGCGTCGCTCCTGGCCGGGCTCGCGCTCGTGACCCTCGCGATCAAGTCGTTTCTGGAATGGCGGTACAGCGGCGCAATCGCGTCCGCGGCGGCTCACTGAGGAGATTGCGTGCGCGTCCAGGCGATCGGGATTACGAAGCGCTTCGGGGCCGGTGCGGCCCTCGCGGGCGTGGATGTCGACGTGCAGTCGGGCGAGCTGATGGCGCTCCTCGGCCCATCGGGTTCGGGCAAGACCACCTTGCTACGGGTGATCGCGGGCCTGGAGCACCCGGATTCCGGCAGGGTGCTGTTCGGCGACGAGGACGCGACCGACATCCCCGTTCGCAAGCGCCGGGTCGGCTTCGTCTTCCAGCACTACGCCCTATTCCGGCACATGAGCGCGGCGGAGAACATCGCCTTCGGCCTGAAGGTGCGCGGGCGCGAGCGGCCGAGCCGGGCGGAGATCGAGGCGCGCGTCGCCGAGCTGCTGCGGCTCGTCCAGCTCGAGCAATACGGGAAGCGCCGGCCGAACCAGCTCTCCGGCGGCCAGCGGCAGCGCATCGCGCTCGCCCGCGCCCTGGCCGTGGACCCGCGCATCCTGCTGCTCGACGAGCCCTTCGGGGCCCTAGACGCCAGGGTCCGCAAGGATCTGCGCCGCTCGCTGCGCGACATCCACGACGCGACAGGCCGCACGACGATCTTCGTGACGCACGACCAGGACGAGGCGCTGGAGCTGGCCGACAGGGTCGCGATCCTGAACAACGGCGTACTGGAGCAGGTCGGCACGCCGGACGAGGTGCACGATCACCCGGCCTCCGCCTTCGTGATGTCGTTCGTGGGCGAGAGCTCGGAGCTTCCGGCCACGGTTGCGGGCGGCACGGTGACGTTCCGGGGAGTCCCCTTGCCGGTGACGGCCGGTGTCGGGCCGGATGGGCCGGCGGCGCTCTATCTGCGGCCGTGGGACCTGGCGTTCACGTCGGCACCGGAGGGGTTTCCGGGCCAGGTCGTGATGGTCCGGCGGACGGCGGGTGGCCGGCGCGCAGAAGTGGCCCTGGAGGGCGGCTCGCACCATGTCGAGGTCGGCGTGCCGGTCGGGGCGAGCGTCGCCCGCGGCGAGACGGTCCGGGTCGCCGTCACGGGTGGCAGGGTCTTCCCGGCGCCTGCGGGGTCGGATTGTGCCGCGCCTCTACTCGCTGCTCCGGCCCCAGTCGGGGCGGGAGCCTAGCCCCGTGAAGGCCGGCTTTCCGAGGCCGTAATCCGAGCCGACATAGCCGGGGCCGCCATTGACCGGCCGGCCATAGGGACGGGGCGGCCTGCCCCAGGCGGCCCAGCCGTCCTCTTCGAGGATGGCCCCGTTCCCGAGGACAGGAGGGCCGCCGGCACCACCGGGCCCATAACGAAGATCGGCCGCCCGCACGGGCTCGGCCATCGCGAGCACGACGAGGAGCAGGGCGAGGGCGGAACCGGGCCCGAGGTGATTCGGCATCCCGAGATGCTATGCGGCCGAGTTTACGCAGGCGGTTAACGGCCGGGCTCGCCTCTTGGCCGCGAAGGGCGTATGGCGGCCGGAGATGGACGCATTCACGCTCGAGCCACGTCTGGCGGCCGATACCCTGCATGTCGGGGACCTGCCGCTCTCCTCCGTCCTCCTCATGGACGATTCACGGTTTCCCTGGTTCATCCTCGTTCCCCGTCGCGGGGGGCTGGTCGAGATCACGGACCTGGAGGAGCCCGACTCCCAGCAGCTCATGAAGGAGCTGCGGATCGCGGTCGCCGTCATGGGGGACCTCGCCAAGCCGGACAAGGTGAATGTCGGCGCACTGGGGAACGTCGTCACGCAGCTTCACGTCCATGTCGTCGGGCGCTTCCGGTCGGATCCCGCCTGGCCGGGCCCGGTCTGGGGCTCCGGCCCGCGGATGCCCTATCCGGCCCATGGCGGGGCTTCGCTCATCGACCGCGCCCGCACCCTGTTCGCCGCCGCCTGACCCTTCTCTCACGGAGTCCATCGCTCGTGTCCGAACTGGGATATATCCACAACCGGCTGGTCCGTGCCGGAATCGAGCATGATCCGGAGGGGCTCCTGGCGGAGGCGACCCGGCCCGGGATGCCGGTCGTGGCCATTGCCGGCGAGCAGGCGATCCTGAACCAGAATGGCGGGGCGCCCTCCGCGATGCTGCCGGGCGCGATCGAGGCGGAAACGCCTCAGGAGCGCGTCCTTCTCGGCATGCTGGCCGGTCGGCCGGTGGCCGGGCTCCTCTACGAGGCCAGCCTTGCCGACCGCATCGCGGATGCGCCTTCCCTCTTCGCGCAGGATCTGCGCTCGATCGCCATGCAGGGCGTCGTACCGGCGGACGAGCTCGGCATCCTGGCACAGGCGAAGTCGCTGCTGTCCTGGCATGCGCGGCACCGCTTCTGCGCCAATTGCGGCCATCCGACCGCGTCTGGGGCAGGCGGGCTGCGCCGCGACTGCCCGTCCTGCTCGGCCCAGCATTTTCCGCGCACCGACCCCGTATCGATCATGCTGATCTCGCGGGGCGAGAAGTGCCTGCTCGGCCGGCAGAAGCGCTTCGTGGCCGGCTCCTATTCGTGCCTGGCAGGCTTCATTGCCCCCGGCGAGACCATCGAGGAGGCCGTCCGCCGCGAGGTCCTGGAGGAGGCCGGAATCCGGGTCGGGCAGGTCCGCTACGTCGCCTCGCAGCCCTGGCCCTTTCCGTCCTCCATCATGATCGGCTGCTTCGGCGAGGCTCTCACGGAGGACATCGTGCTCGACCGCGACGAACTCGAGGATGGGCGCTGGTTCCACCGCGACGAGGTGGCCCTCATGCTCGAGCGCAAGCACCCCGACGGCCTGATCACGCCGCCCCCCATGGCCATCGCGAACCACCTGATGCGGACCTGGCTCTCCGGAGAGGCCAGGCCCGCGTAAGGGGTCAGGCCGGCGGCTTCGCGCTCATCTGTTCGACCTGCGCACCGGAATCCGGCCGCGCCGGGCCGAGAACCGGCTCCTGCCCATGCGGGACGCCGACCGTGGCAGAGAAAGTCCCCTTTCCATCGAGGCTCGGCCCCTGCGTCCAGCGCCCGGCCGGCGGCGGGGAGCCGTCCTGGTTCGTGCCGACGAACACGTAAGAGAAATCGGTCGCTTCGTTGGCCTGGTTGAAGCTGTTCGGGATCGGCAGCGCGGCCGAGCCGCCCATCTCCTCGATCACGGCGAGCCATTGCTGCTGGTGCATCGTATCGCGGGCGATCAGGAAGGAGAGGAAGTCCTTCATGCCGGGGTCGTCGGTCAGGTGGTACAGCCGGCAGGCCAGGACCCGCCCGGTCGATTCCGCCGCCACGTTGCAATACATGTCGGCGGCCGCATTGCCGCTGGCGTAGACGTGCGAGGCGTTGAACGGGACGCCGTTGCAGTTCTCCGGGGTCGCCGCCATGCCGGCGGAGAGCAGGTGGCGCTGGTTCATGCCGCCGAGGAGCGTCTCGATCGATGCGGTCGGGCTGGATCCGCCCAGAACGGCGCCAACTACCGAACTCGCGCCTGCCGCCTCCTCCTGCATCGAGGCCGGGGCATTCTCCAGGTTCAGGGCAACCGCGTAGGCCAGCATCTCGATGTGGCCGATCTCCTCGGTCGCCGTATTCAGCAGCATGTCCTTGTATTTGGCGGGGCCGCGGAAGCCCCAGCCCTGGAACAGGTATTGTAGACAGACCCTGATTTCACCCTCTACGCCGCCGATGGCCTGTTGGAGAGCTCTGGCGAAAAGCGGGTTCGGCTTCTCGCATCGGACGGTATATTGCAGACGCTTGTCGTGAAAGAACACAGAACCGCTCCTGGATTGGGATAGCGCCGCCGTCTCGCCCGGCGGCCTCGCGGTTCAACGGTGCCTTTCGCGGCACCGTTCCAGATCATCACGTACGCTGCCCCAGTATCCAGGCCTGTGTCCGATTCCCGACGGAGCTTGCCGATCAGTAGACCACGACCGACCTGATCGACTTGCCCTCGTGCATGAGGTCGAAGCCGTGGTTGATCTCGTCCAGCGGCATGGTGTGGGTGATCAGATCGTCGATGTTGATCTTCCCCTCCATGTACCAGTCGACGATCTTCGGCACGTCCGTCCGGCCCCTCGCGCCGCCGAAGGCCGTGCCCTTCCAGACCCGGCCCGTGACGAGCTGGAACGGACGGGTTGAGATCTCGCGTCCCGCCTCGGCGACACCGATGATGATCGACTCGCCCCAGCCGCGATGGCAGCATTCCAGCGCCTGGCGCATGACGTTGACGTTGCCGGTGGCGTCGAACGAGAAATCCGCACCGCCCCCGGTGATGTCGACCACCGCCTGGACGACCTTGTCGAGGCCGACCTCGTTCGGGTTGATGAAGTCCGTCATGCCGAACTTCTCGGCCATGGCGCGCTTGTCGTTGTTGAGGTCGATGCCGACGATCTTGTCGGCTCCGACCATCTTGGCGCCCTGGATGACGTTGAGGCCGATGCCGCCGAGGCCGAAGACGGCGACATTCGCGCCCGGCCAGACCTTCGCGGTGTTGATGACGGCGCCGATGCCCGTCGTCACCCCGCAGCCGATGTAGCAGATCTTGTCGAAGGGGGCGTCCTCGCGGACTTTCGCGACCGCGATCTCGGGCAGGACGGTGAAGTTCGAGAAGGTCGAGCAGCCCATGTAGTGGAAGATGACGCCGTCCGTGCTGCGCGTGCTGCCCACCGGATCGCAGCGGAAGCGGCTCGTGCCGTCGGGCATGACGCCCTGGCCCTGCGTCGCGCGGATCGCCGTGCAGAGATTGGTGCGCTGCGACAGACAGCTTTTGCAGTTGCGGCATTCCGGCGTGTAGAGCGGAATGACGTGGTCGCCCGGCTTCACCGAGGTCACGCCCGCACCGACCTCGCGCACGATGCCGGCGCCCTCATGCCCGAGGATCGCCGGGAACTTGCCCTCCGAATCCATGCCGGAGAGCGTGTAGGCGTCCGTGTGGCAGATGCCGGTCGCCATCACCTCGACCAGCACTTCGCCGGCCTTCGGGCCCTCGATGTCGATCGTCTCGATTGTGAGAGGCTTGCCGGCCTCCCAGGCGACGGCGGCACGTGTCTTCATGGCTCTTTGTCCCCGAACAGCTCTCGGGGTCGTAGCCGCAAACGTTTTGCCGAACAACGGAGCTGGGGCGCGCCGGCCGGAGCCGGCGCGCCGTCTCGATCCTTACTGGCCGGCGACGGCTGCCGCGCTGATGCCGAGCGAGACCGGGCCGGTCACCGAGCCGATGATGCCGAGGAACTTCTGCAGTTCCGCACCGCTGGCATTGGCGACGTAGAGCACGTCCTTGTCGCGCATCTTGAAGGTGCGGGCGAGGAAGTAGCTCTTCGGATCGCGGAGCGTCAGGCGGTAGATCACGGGGATCAGCCGCTCGCGGGCATCGATGTCGCGGCCAGGCACGAGCTGCCGCACGACGGCGGGCGGCTCGAAGCGCAGCAGGAAGATCCCGTCCGGATCGGACCGGAAGTCGAGCAGGCCGCCGGCCTTGGCGATCGCCTCCTCGAGCGACAGGCCGATCTTGCCGAACGGCACGACGGTGTTCGCCCCGATGGCGCCGAACGCCGTGTAGGTCTGGGGTTCGCGCACGAGCGTGAGGATGTCGCCCGGCCGCATGTAGACGTTCTCTTGCGGCGTCGCGAGGATGTTCTCCAGCGGGACCGTGACGGTGTTGTTGCCGCGCGTCAGCCGGACGAAGGTCTCGTGCACGGCGCCGCGGACGCCGCCGGCAGAACCGACCACGTCCATGATGCGGTCGCCACGGGGCGAGAGCGGGATGCGGGCACCGTTCGTGACCTCGCCCGTGACGGTCACGCTGTTGGACAGGGACCGGGTCACGGTGACGAGCGCCTGCGGCTCGATCGCCTTGCCGGCGAGCCCCGCTAGGATATCGCGCTCCACCTCGGCGGGCGTCTTACCGATGACGTTGATGCGTCCGGCATAGGGCACCGCGATGGTGCCGTCCTGCGTGACCTGCTGGTCGGGGATCACGGCGCTGCGCGAGCCGGCGCTGAACCGGTCGGTGACCGGAGCGGAGAAGAGGCCGCCCGCCGCCGCCTCCCACACGGTCGCGCGCACTTCGTCGCCGACGCCGATGCGGATCTGGGGGGCAGGGCGATAATCACCGAAACGGGCCCGCAGGGTCGGACCCGGGTAGCGCGACAGGATCGACACGGTCCGGTCGTCCACGTCGACCAGCACGTAGCGCTTCTCGACGTCATTGTCGGCCAACTTCACGATGTCGTCGGACATCGGCCCGGTGGACGGCAGGCCGGAGCAGCCGGCCAGCGCCAGGGCGAATCCGAGCGTCGCGATCCTAAACCTCACGCGTCGAAACCTCGTCTGAGCATGGAAAATGCGGCCCCCGGCCGGAGCTTTGCCATCAAACACTCTCTCCGGGAAGCTGGTGCCGGGCCGGCTGGTGCATCGCGGCGACTGTTGTCTCTGCTTTGACACACCCTCGTCGCGGCGGATTGAAGCGAATTCCTCAACCTTCCCTTCACCATCGGGAGCAAGGCTTAAGAGAATCCGAACCGGCCCGGCAGCGAAAGGTCACGTGCCCAGCTCCCGCAGGAGGTGGTTAACGGCCGCGAAATGAGCCCCCCAGGTCGGGGGTGCGTAGCCCTCGACGGTTTCCGCCTCCGTTCGCGAGAGGTTCTCGATCGCGCCGAGCCAAGCCGGCCCGTCCAGCGGGTCGATGAACCTGGCCCGCTGCCCCGCAACTTCCCGGTGCACCGGTATGTCGGAGGCCAGCACGGGTGTGCCGACCGTGAGCGCCTCGACGATGGGGATGCCGTAACCCTCCGCGAAGGAGGGCATGAGCAGCGCGCGAGCCCCGGCGACGAGCTCCGCGAGCCCTCCGGTCGATAGGCCGCTCGCCTCGAAGACATGGCCGCGGAGGGCCGGGCTCCTGTCCAGGAGGTCGATCGCGGCCTCGCTCTCCCACCCTCGCCGCCCGACGATCACGAGAGCGGGCGTCTCGGGGCCGAGGCGCCCCGCGAGTTCGCGCCAGACCTGGAGCAGGAGCAGGTGGTTCTTGCGGGCCTCGATGGTGCTGCAGATCACGAAATAGGGCCGCCCGGCAGCCGGGCGACGGGGCGTATCGACGAAGATGGGCTCGACCGCGAGCGGCGCCACCGTCACGGGCGGCGAGGGCAGGCCCGCCTGCCGGCAATGCCGGGCGAACCGGTCGCCGACATCCGCCGAGTTCACGAGCACGGCAGCGGCGTGGCGGGCCACCGTCGTCATGCGGACCCGATGACGCTCGTCCTCTCCGGGCACGACGTATTCGGGGAACTCGATCGGAATCAGGTCGTGGACGAAGAACACGGCCCGGATGTCGGGACGTTTTTCGAGCCAGGCGAAATGCTCCGGACGGTCGAGCCGGAGGTGGGATGTGTGGAGGTAGATGGCGCCCCGGGGCGCGTCCTCCGCTTGCCGCCAACGGAACCCCGAGAGCTTCAGGATCTGGTCCGCCGCCTCGTGCTTGAGACGAGGAAGGCGGCCGGCGGAGCCGCTCCGCGCCGCGCCCGCGCTCGCGCCATCACCCCGGAGGCGACGCCTGATCTCTGCCAGGACGGGATCCTGCTCGGCAGGCAGGTCCTCGCCCCAGCGCTCCGCAACCGTCCTGATGAGCTTCTGCCGCAGCGGATCCGGCAGGATGCGCGGGCCGAAATAGCCGATCCCGATCGCCAGCCGGTCGGGGTCGCCATTCAGGAAATGACGCGCATAGGCGAGATCCACGCGGTCGATACCGCTCGGGCTCGGGTGCTTCAGGCGCGTGAGCAGCCGGGTCGTATCGACCAGGATCGGGGCGGATGCCGTCACGCAGCCTCTCCAGCCCGCATCGTCGGGGCCTCGCCGGACAGGCTCGCCACCAGCCGACCCAGCGCATCGGCGGAGAGCCGCTCGGCCCTGCCGCTCGTCAGCGGTTGGCCATCCTCGATGAACAGCAGCGCGTAGTCGGTCTCGGCTGCGCGTGTCGGCGGGAGCCCGGGAAGGATGGGCGGATGATCGCCGAAGAAGCAGAGAAGGGTCCGGCCGCGCCGCTGCAGGAGGCCGTCGAGCAGGAGGCCGATCGCCCCGTCCGCATTGCCGAGATGGCGAAGGTACTGCCGGGTCGGGTCCGTCTCGCCTTCGAGGCGGCCGGCCGTCCAGGGACCGTGGTTTTCCATCGTGATGGCGGTGATCAACCTGGGCAGGGGTGGACGATCGGCCTCGGCCAGGATCGCCCGCATCATGGCGCGATCGCTGACATAGGGACCGAACCGTTCGGCGCTCGAAAAATCCTCTTCGAAGAGGAGGCGATCGAAGCCGAGCCGGGGCACGACCTTCGCGCGGCCGAAGAAGCCGGACCGGAACGGGTGCATGAACACGGTCTCGAATCCGCGCGCCTTCAACCGATGTGCAAGGCTGGTCGGGGCGGGGCCACGCCGCGCGAGGTAGGGATCGAAGGCCCGGAAACCGAGATCTGCGTCCGACAGCCCGGTGAGCACGGCATGCTCCGTGCGCATCGTGAAGGCCCCGCAGGCCGGTACCCGGAGCGGGCCGTGCAGGAGCGAGAGGTCGCGCGCACGGGCAAGGCCGGGGAGCGCGACATCGGATAGCCCGGCCCGTTCGGGATCCAGGAAGGACTCGAACTGGATGACGATGATGAGGTCGGGGTCGAGCGGCGCCGGTTCCGCCCTGCCCTGGCTGTCGGCCGGATAGGGGGCCGCGACCTGGCCCCTCCAACGCAGGGCGTAGCCGGCCAGCGTGAGCAGGAGGCCCCAGCGCGCGATGTGCTCCTCGGGATCGGGATGGGGGAGAAGCCGCCCCATGAGGATTGAGAGCGGGGGCCTCCCCGCGGCCCACCAGAGGGCGGCAATCCCGCCGAGCACCAGCGCGGCGGCGACTGCGGAGCCGAAAGGCGAGAGCACCGTGTAGGCCGGTTCGAGCCAGAGCCAGGTGCCGAGCGCGGCCAGGAAGGAGGCTGCCCCGAGCAGGAAGGGCGGCTTTGCCAGGAAGTCGGTGTAGTACAGGTCCGGGTGCCGGACGATCATCTCGATCAGCCCGAAATCCGAGAAGGCGAGGGGCTCGCCGACAAGCTCGCGCTTGCGGATGCTGATGGCCGTCAGGACCGCCACCGTGATCAGGCAGGCGAGCGCGGCCAGGACGGGCCTCCCCCAGATGCCCAGCCAGAACAGGTACAGGGTCGCGAAGGCGGCGAGCCGCCAGGGCAGGGCGCGCAGGCTCGGCCGCTTCCCGCCGGGCAGGACGGCGAGACGCTCGACCGCCACGCTCGCCGCGAAGGCAAGCAGGCAGGACAGGACGGCGAGAACCATCAGGGACGGGGAGCGTGGGAGCGCACGGCGCCCTTCATGCGACGGAGGGCCCGCCCGATCGGCGTGAGCAGCGCGTGTCGGGCCCGGACATAGGCGGCGCGGGCGGCCGCTTTGCCGGGATCGGCCGTGAGGGCCGCATCCCGGGCGGCTGCAAGCCGACGCACGAGTACCTCCGGCGGGCAGCGCTGCCCCGTGACGGGGTCGATATAGCGAGGGTAGAGGATCAGGGCTCCAGCCACGAGTTCGTCGACGCTGAGCCTGCGGGTGCGGCGCGGCAGCGGATCCATGTCCTCCGTCAGGCCCCAGCCCGAATAGAAGGGCCGCCCGTGCACGACAGTCCGCCTGCCGCGGAGCAGCGCCTCGAAGCCCGCGAGCGAAGTCATCGTCTCGATCGATTCCACCCGGTCCAGCAGGTCGACGATGCCGACATCCCCGATGACGCGGTCGGCCAGGCCGGCGACCTGGTCGGGGCCGAGCTTCCCGCGCCGAAGCCCTGCCTCCACGTCCGGATGCGGCTTGTAGATGATGAAGGCGTCGGGGTTCCGCCGCCGCGCCGCCTCGAGCAGGGCGAGGTTGGTCGGGGTCGAGGGCGAGCCGAGCAGGACCGAGGCATCATCCTCCACCTGGCCGGGGACGAGCACGATCCGCCGATCCCGCGGCAGCTCCTCCAGGGAGGATTGCCGGCCGACATTGTACTTTGTGAGCCGCAACGCCACGACCGTCCGGCGAAGCTCCGCTGCGCGCTGGACGAGATCCGGCGGGAACTCCGCCGTCGCCAGGATGTGCTCCAGGTCGCTCTCCCGTCTCGGGTCGTAATAAATGCCGCGCCCATCGAGGACGCAGGAGGCGCCCGGCATGAAGGCCGCCCCGAGCCCGACGGAGCGAAGGAAGCCGTCCTCCATTCGCTGCAGCGGCACGCCCGCCTTGGCGCAGGCCGCCTCGAGCCGCGCTGGCATGCGCGTCTCCCAGGCCACGATCTGCCCGCCCGAAGCTGCCGCGGCGGCGACGGCCTTCCTGTCCGACCCGAACATGATGGCCGGCCCGTCCGGACCATCGAGAAAGCGTGCGACCTGCCTCGCCTTCCAGCGGGATACGCCGATGCAATGGCTGCGGCGGGGGTTTTCGAGGAAGCGGTCGCGCTGCCAAGCCAACTGGTCGGCGGCCGTGAAAAAGTCCGTCTCCTCGCGGGTCCAGGCATCCAGGTAGGCCGGCTCTTCCAGGAACACGCGCGCGAACAGGGCCTCCGGGGCTTCGTCGGACGCCACGCCCTCGACCGACCGTCCGGCGAGCATGGCCAGGGTCAGGAGATCGTCCGGCGGGGAATAGATGCGGGCCGCGCGCTCGACGAGGGTCCAGGGATTGATGCCGGCAACCGGTACGGCGCCCGGGTGAGTGCGCGCTACCCTGGCGGCGAGCGAGGGGTCTTCGCGGGAGCCGGCGACCACCGCGATGGCGGCGGATGGATTGTCCAGGGCCGCGCGGCGGAGCAGATGCCCGGGCTTCTCGGGATGGCCGGAGCGAGAATTCGCGATGACGAGAACGAAGTCGCGCCCCCGCAGGGCAGGAGGAGGCTCGTCCCGCCCGTCGTTCCGCCAGGAAAGACGGAGCTTCCGGAGCATGGCCAAGCCGTCGGCGGGGGAGACCTGCCGGTTGGCGCTAGGATCGCGCCCGGCGATCACCAGGCTCATGGCTGGCCCGACAGGCCGCACGGACCGAAGCGGCCCGAGCCCCACGGCGTGGAACGAGGCGCCGCGCAATCGGGCCAGCTCTCGCGAGAGCCTGCCGCGTGGGCCGTCCCAGCCGGCAATGCCGGCAAGGTTCATGGGCGAACTGGCCGCCCAGACCACATTCGCGCCAAGAAGTGTCGAGATGTCGTCCCGCATCGGCCAGAGATCGCGGGACAGAATGCCTATGGAGTCAGACATGGATGGTCGTGGCGGAAAGGCGGGGCCGCGCGAAAAACCTGGACAACGCGACCGTCTTTCCACATGGTCCGTCAACTCCGGGGTGCTTAGCGGTCATGTCCCGGGTTGGAAACATTAAAGTCTGCCCCCTATGATCCGGCCCGCGTTCTCGGGCCGAGACTTGGGCGAAACGGACCTTCCCATTGAGCGTGGCTGAACCTGCACCTCCGAAGCCGGCGTCGCCGCGGACGTTTCTCTTTCTGCAGGGTCTCGCGTCCCCGTTCTTCGCCGAGCTCGCCCGCACCCTCGTGCAGCATGGCCATCGCGTCCGCCGCATCAACATCTCTCTGGGAGACGAGGTGTTCTGGCGGCTGCCGGCAACGAATTATCGCGGAAGCCTGGCAAATTGGCGTGGCTTCCTGGCCGGGTATCTGGCGAACGAAACCGTTACCGACATCGTCCTGTTCGGGGATTGCCGACCGTATCACCGGGTCGCGATCAGTCTTGCGGCCCACCGCCGCATCCAGGTCCATGTCTGCGAGGAAGGCTATATCCGCCCCAACTGGATCACGGTCGAACGGGGCGGGGTGAACGGGTACTCGTCGCTGCCGCGGGACCCCGAGACGATCCTGGCCGTCGCGGCGGAGCTTCCCGAGCCGATCGAGCAATCCTTCGCTGGCAGCTTTGCACGCCGGGCCGTCTGGGACGTCACCTACAACGTGGCGAACATGCTCGGCCGGCCCGTCTACATGGGCTACCGTCGGCATCGCCCCAACCATGTCCTCGTCGAATATGCGGGCTGGCTGAAGCAGCTCCTCGCGCGCAAGCGGGCCGTGGCCCATGCGGAGGCCGAAGCCGAAAAAGCCCTGTCCCACCCGGCCGGCTTCTACCTCGTGCCGCTGCAGCTCGACAGCGACTACCAGATCCGGGTTCACTCCCAGTACGCCCTGCTGGCGGAGTTCCTCGACGAGGTCTTCGCATCCTTCGCCACGCACGCCCCGCCGGAGCCGGAGCTGCTGGTCAAGGTCCACCCTCTCGATAACGGGCTGATCGACCGGAACACTCAGATCCAGGAACTCGCGGCCAAGCATGGCATCGCGGGTCGCGTCCGGTGCATCAAGGGCGGCCACCTGCCCACATTGCTGGAGCGCACGCTCGGGGTGGTGGTCGTCAATTCGACCGTCGGCCTGACGGCAATCGAGGTGGGCCGCCCGACCATCGCACTCGGGACCTCGATCTACGATGTGCCGGGACTGGCCTTCCAGGGATCGCTCGATCGGTTCTGGACGGAGGGGGCCCCTCCCGACGGCGATCTCTTCCGGGCCTTCCGGAAGCTCGTGATCCATCGCACGCAGGTGAATGGCGGCTTCTTCTGCAAGGTCGGCGTCGCGCTCGCGGTGAGGAATGCCGCCGACAGGCTGGAGGCCGAGAAGCCGTACTGGCACTTCGCGCCGGCCGAGGAGGCGCCGGAGCTGCCTGAGGCCGACATTTATGGGCGGCCGCTGCCGGCCGAATGAATCCGCGCACCATCCTCGTGACGGGCGCCTCGCGCGGGATCGGGGCCGCGCTCGCGCGCGCCTATGCCGCCCCAGGCGTCACGCTCGGGCTCCTCGGACGGGACGCCGGGACACTCCGGGGCGTCGCTGACGCCTGTCGCGAGGCCGGCGCGGGAGCCTCCGAGATCGTCGCCGACATCAGGGAGCGCGACGAGCTGAAATCCCGGCTGCTTGCCTTCGATGCCGAGCATCCCGTGGACCTCGTCATCGCCAATGCCGGCGTGCAACTGCCGACCGGCGACGACGCCGCGACGACAGTCGCGAGCTATGCCGAGATCGAGGTGAACCTTCTGGGTGCTTTGAACAGCGTCCTGCCCTTCCTCGAACCCATGCGGGCGCGGGGCAACGGGCAGATCGCGCTCGTGAGCTCGCTCGCCGCCTTCGCGCCGCTTCCGGATTCCCCGGGCTACAGTGCCTCCAAGGCCGCGCTGATCGCCTATGGGCTCGCCATGCGGGAGCGACTGCGCGGAAGCGGCATAAGGCTGAGCGTCGTCTGCCCCGGCTATGTCGAGACCGAGATGGGGTCCCGCTACAGAGGCTGGCGGCCACTCTCCATGCCGGCCGACAAGGCGGCTGGGCATATCAGGCGCGGCCTGGAGCGCGACCGGCCGATCATCGCTTTCCCACGCTCGCTGGCGCTTCTGGCCCGGGTCTCGACCCTTGTTCCCGAGCCGATCCGCCGGCCCTTCATGGGCGGTTTCCGGTTCTCTTACGAATAGAAGGCGGTCCGCGGCCTGCCTCACCACTCGTAGTCGCCGCCGATGCCGACCGAGGTTCCGCCATTCGCGCCGACCTCGCCCTTCACCTTCACGTCGTCCGTCACCCGAAAATCGATGCCGATCCCGGTACCGGCGGTTCCGGCGCCGGCCCGGACGCCGATCGAGAGCCGGTCGTTGAGGGCGCGGTTGAGGCCGATGCCCGGGCCGCCGGCCGCGCCGAGATTCACGTCGAGACCCTCCAGACCGAGGTCTCGCCGAAGGCTCTCGAAGGGATCGTCGGCGCCGGCCGAGAACTGGGCGGCCGCCTGGGCGAGCGCCAGGGCCTGCGCGGTCGTGAGCTGGCCGGAGGGCGAGTTGAACAGCAGCCGCGAGAGGATCTCGTCCCGGGGAAGATCCGGGTTGGACCGGAACTCGAAGGCAGGCTCGGAGGCCGGGCCAGTGATCGCGACCTCGATCGAGGCTCCGCCGGCGCTCGTCTGCGCCAGGAAGTCGAGCTCGGGGGTCATCTCCCCCGAGAAGCTGAGCCGCCCGCGTATGAAGTCGAGCCGGGCAGAGACGATCTGAAGCCGGCCCGTCAGGAGCTCGAACGCTCCGACCGGGACGGGCTTTGCCAGCGTTCCGGTGAGGCGGAGATTGCCCGCGAGCTCGGCCACGAGGCCGCGGCCGTGGACGAAGATGCGGCCGGGTGCTGACAGCGTGAGATCAAGGCTCGCGTCGAAGGCCGGGGCGGCACGGCCGCGCTGCTTCGTGCGGGCCTCGAGCGCGAGGCGCTCCCGGGCCGTGCGGGTGGGGTGGATGTGGCGCGTGTTCGGCAGCGGCCCGAGCGTGGCGCCCAGGCGCTCGGGGATCGTGACGTCGAGCGTGACGATATCCACCCGGCCGGAGACGCGCGGGTCCCGCGCCAGCGCGCCGGACAATTGTACCGAGAGGTTCGCCACGAGCGTGGCGACGCCGCTGCGCATCAGTTCCGCCCGCCGCCCGTCGACCTTGATCTGGCCCGGGAAGCCCGCCGACGGATCGAGCCGCACCCGGCCGGATGCCGTGATCGACCCCTCGTTGCGAGTGGTCGCGGAGGCGGATTCCACGACGATCTCCTCGCCCCTTGCGACGATCCGGGCACGCAGGTTGTCGAGCTGCGTCCCTTGGAGCGCGTCCGTGAAGGAGCCGCCCGCGAGCGTCGCGGATCCGCTCGCCTGCGGGGCGGCAAGCGTGCCGCCCACGCGCGCATCGACGTCGATCTTGCCGGTGAGCCGGCGGCCGGCGGCGGCCAGGAAGCCGGCGCTTGCTACACCTGCGTCGATGCCGCCGCGGATGGTCAGGTCGAGTGCGCCCGAACCTGCGATCGGGAGGGAGCCGCCCAGCCTGACCTGCCCGGCACGGCCGGCCGCGACAGTGGCATCGAGCGTCGCGCGCTCGCCGTTCAGCCGGCCCGAGGCGGAGATGTCGATGGGCGGCAGGCCGAGATTGCGCGTCTGCGCGACCACGAGCCGGGCGATGCGCGCCTGGTACTCGCCCGTTGGGGCGCTGGGAGAGCCGCCGATGCTGGCCTGTCCCTCCAAGGTGCCCGAGAGGCCGAGCCCCGGTGCGAAGATCTCGGCGGCGGAGAGCGGGACCGCGCGGGCTGCGACCCGCAGATCAAGCCGCGACCCGGCAACGCCGTCGACGGTCAGCCGGCCGGCGCCGAGCGCCACCGCGAGGCCGCGGATATCGACCGCCCCGTCGGAGAGCGTGAAGGTCGCCGGGCCGGCGATGGCGATCCGATTGCGACCACGCGTGGCGCCGAACTGGGTCAGGTCGACGCGGATCCGGTCGCCTGGAACGACGCGAGCCCGGGCATCCAGGTCGAAGCCGCGTGCGGTCGCCGTCATCGTCACGTCGCTGGCCTGCGGCGTGCCGCGGGCGTTGAAGCGGATGCGCGAGATGCGCTCGCCCGCGACCTGCACCTCGTCGATGGCGGCGTCGCCCGAGATCACGGGCCGACGATAGAAATCGGTCAGGTTCACGTCGGCCGTGATCCGGTCGATCCGGGCGCCATAGGCGGCGAGGCGCGAGCCGTCTGCCTTCAAGGTCGCGTCCTGGCCACCATTGGCGATGGCGAGGCCGAGATCGCCCGTGAGCGCGCCCGTCGCGCGGGTTAGGAGGAGAGGCGAGATATCGTCGAGATTGCCGGCCGCGATGGCCAGCTTGCCGCTTGCCAGCCAGTCGGGCTGAAGCGTCACGCCGCCGGTGATGGCCACGGATCCGACCGCGAGGTCGATATCGTCGGCCGTCATCTGCCCGGCTGGCGTGCGGGCGAGATGGAGACGACCCCGGGCCGGCTTGCGGTCCACCTCGCCGTCGAGCGTCAGCCTCACGTCCGGCGCGCGCACGAGATCCCGGCCGACGAGGTCGACAACCAGCCGCGGAACCGGCCGGCCGAGCGCCGCCGCGTCCGTCACGGCGATCCGGAGCGTTCCATCCGGGCTCGCCAGCGGCCCCGTCAGCTGGCCCGTGATCGTGCCCCGCCCCGAAACGCGCGAATCTGCCCGTCGCAAATCCGGCACGGTGACGGCGATCGTCATGTTCGATCCCTGCGGGGCCGCGAGCCCGTCGAGGCGCGCATTGGCGTGCTCGCCCGTGACCCGCATCTCCTCGAAGCCGACGGCGCCCTCGGCGGTCAGTCGGGCGGTGCCGGCAGCCGAAAGCCTGCCTCCGAGCAGTCCGTCGGCGGAGGGAATGCCGGTCGCGAACCGCGTCGCCTTGGCGTCGAGCACCGCGTTGTAGCGGTTCGCCCGCGGCGTGCCCTCGACATCGGCGTTGAAGGTGGCGGCGCCCCGCAGCCCGGGAAGCCCGGCGATCGAGGCGAAGCGGGAGAGATCCGCCATCCCGGCTTCCAGGCGGCCCTGCATCTCGGCGGCCCCGAGCGTGCCGGCGTAGCGCGCGTTGAACGTCGGGGTGCGAACCTCCAGGCGTTCGACATCCATGCGGCCCTCGACGGCGGAGACGGCCTTGAGCGCGAGCGTAAGTTCTGTCCCGACGGCGCGTGCGGCTCGCCGTGGCGGAGGAATTCGCCGAGGGCCGCCGGGCCTATCGGGCCGGTGGCCTGCTGGTCCAGTTCCTCCCGTCCTCGCCCGAGCGGGTGCGGTCGGCAGATCTCGACCC